>DYIG01000123.1 GCA_020723725.1 Thermaerobacter marianensis
TCAGGACTCATGTATTCTCCTTCTAATGCCCTGCGATGCACTTCAGCAAGTGCGTCATGCAAGGATTTTCCATACCCGAGCTTCTCATGGAAACCAGGGTTGAACCCGTAGAAGAACCTTAGCTTGAACTGATAGGGGCATTCGAAGTAGTATTTCAGTTCACTAAATGTGAGTGCCACCTCAACCTCTGCTTTTGCTGGCGTTGGTTTTACTTTTATAACGCCAGGCAGGTTTGGTTCCCGGGTAAGTACGTATTCCGATGCCCGCACCTCATTTATAAACGACGATTCGTGAGAATACTGGCCCCCCGCTGCCTCAGGCGCCCAGGTACAATAGAGATATTTCTTGCTCCTCGTCAGGGCTACGTAGAAAAGCCTTCTCTCATCTTCTTCGGAACCCACATAACGGTCGGCTCCGATTACAGCGTCCCAAGGGAGGACATGCCACCACTGCCTGCCTCCCGCCTTACGGGTGGGGAATCTGTTCTTAACCAAATTGGGGATGAACACTGCAGGAAATTCCATGCCTTTGGCTTGATGCACGGTCATGATCTGGACCGCATCCGGCTGCGCGAACCCGGCGTCCTCCCAGCCCTCAGGATAATAGTCCGGCGCCTGATGACGGAGAAAGCCCGCAAAGCCGCTATATAAGGATTCGGGATCACTGTGAAAATGGATTTCCTCGTAGTCCGTGATTACCTGACTGAACTGCCCGAGGTTGTAGTAGACCAATTCGCCACGGGTTCGGTCGCCCTCGTTATAATCGGGTACCCGTTCTTCCCTTAACTCGGCGTGTTCAAGGAAACCCATATAGGTTCGTTGCAGGGAATAGGTACTCTTTTGCCATTGCTCGGGCCAGCGCGCTCGTTCAGCATCGAGCCACCGAATAGCATCTTTAAGCCTTTCCTCGGTAATCCCCAGATCCGCCCTCCGCCAGAGTTGTAGCAGTGTGTCTCGATTGATGTCTCTGATTAAGTAATAAAATATTCCGGATGCAGCCTGGGCCTCGGGCGTATCGAACAAACCACTTATTCCTTTAACGATATATGGTATCCTTGCTGCTCGCAGTGCGTTGATAATTGGACCAGCACTGTTCTTGACACTCCGGCAGAGGATCGCGGAATCGGACCAGGAAAGCCCGCGTGTCAGGCCTTTTTCTGTAAATGGTACGCCGCGTAGAGCTATAATTTTATCAACAATCCATCGTGCTTCCTCATCCGGATCGGCAAAGTTTAGGCAGAGTATATCACCGTATTCGAATGGCTGCTTTTCTTGACTCCGCATGGGCTTGGTTAACCGCCGCCCATTTCGTCTGACGATGTTCAGCGCCGTTTCCACCACGCCTTTGGTGCTTCGAAAATTTTCCCCCAGAGGTATCTTTGTAACCGTTGGATACCGCTCCGAAAACGTCAGGATATTATCAATGTCACTCCCATTCCACTGGTAGATGGTTTGATCATCGTCTCCGACCACACACAACTGTGCACCCAGATCGTGAAGTTGCTTTATCAGAGTCTCCTGTAAAGGATTAACATCCTGATACTCATCCATAACGAGGTACTTAACCCAAGCCGCTATCTTGTTCCTCAAGTCGTTATCTCTCGCCAAAGCCCGTACCGCTTCCCTCAAGATAGTGGTGTAATCCAGGTATCGTTTGCGATCAAGCAGCGCTTGGTATTTGGCCAACGCCTGCCATACTGGATGGTCACCCAAGGCTGTCTCATCAATCTCGGCCTCGCGGACGATAGAGAGTATCTTCTGGTACAATTTCGAATCCACCCAACGTTTTAGGGGCTTTCCCTCGTGGGTCATGAGATCGCTTAGGCCGGATTCCTGGCTATGGCGGTCGATCAAGAGACGTTGCTGTATCTCGCTGAGAACCCGGTATTTGAGAAACCGATACTGGTACGTTTGAAGTAGATCGAGGCAAAATCCATGTATGGTTCCTATGAACATTTCTGCCAAGCCAAGGTCTGCCCCCATTTGCTCTCGGCAGAGGAAATGAATTCGGTTCTTCAGCTCTCCTGCGGCCTTTTCGGTAAATGTGAAGGCAACGATATTAGCTGGAGTAACTCCTTCTTGTTTCAGAATATTTACAATACGCTGAGCAATAACCTGTGTTTTTCCTGAACCAGCGCAAGCAATGATTTGCAAATTACTATCCAAGTGCCTGATAGCTTTAAGCTGATTTTCCGTATATTCCACGCTCATTTACCCCCAACCCAACCGATTAATTTGGGATCATCGACTTGGGATCATCGAAGTCGGCGTTGCCTATATCGGGACTCCCTCACCCACCATACCCCACCGTCTCGCCTTCCTGCCCCTCGTCGCCCACCGTCTGCAGTTCCGCCTCCAGTTGCTCGACCGTGGGGAGGCTGCCCTTCAGATGCTCGGGCAGGGCCTGGGCAAGCCGGTATTCCGCCACCCCGATCGGTTTGTGCACGTCGCGCAGGGCGTACTCCACGATGACGCGGTTCCTGCCCTTGCAGAGCAGAATCCCGATCGTTGGGTTGTCCTGCGGATGGCGCAGGAGGTCATTCACCGCCGAGAGGTAGAAGTTCAACTTGCCGGCATATTCGGGCTTGAACTCGGCCGCCTTCAGTTCGACCACGACGAAGGCGCGCAGCTTCAGGTGGTAGAACAGGAGGTCGAGATAGAAGTCCTCGCCGCTGACCACGAGGTGGTGGTTGCTGCCGACGAAGGCGAAGCCGACCCCTAACTCGAGCATGAAGCCCTTCATGTGCTCCAGCAATCCCCTGTGAAGGTCGCGTTCGACGGCGGCGTCGTGCAGGGTGAGGAAGTCGAAGTTGTAGGGGGCTTTGAGAATCTGCTGCGTCGTTTGGAAATCAGGAATACTCATCGGCCTTCCCTCCGTTTGATGCCACTACTCCACCACAAACCCAATCCGCCGCCGCTGCGTTTCCGGAGGGGTCATCAATTCCCGAATCGCCTCGAAGACCACCTTGAACTGGGCATCATACTTTCTCTCCAGCTCCTCGAGCTTGCGCGCCAATTCCGCGTTGGAGGCCAGCATCTCCCGCAGGCGTACGAAGGCACGCATGATCTCGATGTTGACCTGAATCGCCCGCTCACTTCTCAACACGCTGGACAACATGGCGACCCCTTGTTCCGTAAAGGCATACGGCGGATAGCGCCGGCCGCCTCGCTTGGTTTCCATGTTTGAGGTCACAAATCGTGACCTCAAACCGGCGAATTCCTCGGGGGTCAGTTGGAACATGAAATCGCTTGGGAACCGCTCGATATTGCGCTTGACCGCCTGCACCAGCGCCTTGGTGGGCACCTCGTAGAGCATCGCCAGGTCGGCGTCCAGCATGACCCGGTGCCCACGGATCCATAGAATGGACAGTTCGATTTGCTCCACCGGGACGATGCCCTTCTTATAACCCATACCCCAACCCCCGCAGGTTCTCCCGGATCGCCTGCTCCAGCCGCGCCGACTCGGCGAACTGCTCCGCCAACTGCTTCGTCAGGCGGGCCATCTTCTCGGCGAAGGGTTCGTCGTCATCCTCTTGCGCCGCGGCGCCGACGTAGCGGCCGGGGGTGAGGACGAAGCCGTGGGCCTCGATCTCACGCGTCGTGACCGACTTGCAGAAGCCGGGGACGTCCTCATAGGCGCCGGCCTCCTTCTGGCCGCGCCAGGCGTGGTAGGTGCGGGCGATGCGGGCGATCTCCTCGTCGGTCAGTTCCCGGTGGGTGCGGTCCACCATTACGCCCAGCCTGCGGGCGTCGATGAAAAGGGTCTCGCCGCGCCGGTCCCGGTAGCGCGGATCAGCCTTGTTCCGGGCCAGGAACCACAGGCAGGCGGGGATCGGGGTGGTGTAGAAGAGCTGGCCCGGCAGGGCGATCATGCAGTCCACCAAGTCGGCCAGGACGATGTTCTTGCGGATCTCCCCCTCCCCGCTCTGGTTGGAGGACATGGAGCCGTTGGCCAGGACGAAGCCGGCCACGCCGTTCGGCGCCAGGTGGTGAATGATGTGCTGCACCCAGGCGAAGTTGGCGTTGCCCACCGGCGGCACGCCGTACCGCCAGCGCGCGTCCTCCCGCAGCAGTTCGCCCTTCCAGTCGCTCACGTTGAAGGGCGGGTTGGCCAGGACGAACATCCCGCCCGACCCGCAGCAGGGGTCGTAGACCCGGCCGCGGAAGGGTTCCAGCATCTCCACCAAGAGGCGCACGACGCACCGGGGCGTGTAGAACTCGCCGCCGCCCTTGCCCTCGGCGCCGGCGAAGCGGCCCAGGAAGTACTCATAGACCCGGCCCAGCACGTCCTTGGACCGGCTCTCGGCGTCGCCCAGACCGATGGTTGCCACCAGGTCGATCAGCTCGCCCAGGGTGTGCTGGTCCAGGGTGGGGCGGGCGTAGTCCTTGGGCAGGACGCCCCGCAGGCTCGGGTTCTCCTTTTCGATGGCCGCCATGGCAGCGTCGACCCGCCGGCCGATGTCCGGCTGCTTGGCGGCCGCCTGGAGGGCGGACCAGCGGGCCTCAGCCGGCACCCAGAAGACGTTGGCGCCCAGGTACTCGTCCCGGTCCTCCAGGCACGCCTCGCGCTCGGCCTCGGTGCGGCAGAAGTAATCGGAGGCGGGGTCGCGGGTGGCCGCCTCCAGCCAGTCCCGCCGCTCGGCGAAGGCGTCGGAGATGTACTTGAGGAAGATGAGCCCCAGGACCACGTGCTTGGATTCGGCCGGGTCCACGTTGTTGCGCAGCTTGTCGGCCGCCTCCCACAGCTTGGCCTCGAAGCCCAGGGCGGCGCCGTTCCTGGCGGCGGCCTTGCCGGCGGCGCCTTGGCGCGAGGCACGAGCGAGGCCGGCGCGCGGGGTGCGCGAGGCGCGTGCGGTGCGCGGGGTGTGGGCGGCGCCGGCGCGTGAGGCGCTGGTGGCGCCGGCGCGGGTGCCTTGGCGGGTGCGGGTGGCGTCGGGCATGGCGCGGCCTCCACAGGTGCAAATCGCCCGGCGAGGCGTGCCGCCGGGGCTCTTAAGTCACTTACCCGCGGGATTCGACAAAAGGGCGGGGTTTCCTGCTTTGGGGGTTTGCTGGTTAAGCATTGCGCGACGGGGCCGCCAACCAGCCGTCGACACCGGTAATGGAATGCCTGCCGGCGGGGATCCGTCATCGCCTTTGGACCGTGGGTGGTGAAGTACTTCACTGGCCGAAAACGCTAAGT
>DYIG01000124.1 GCA_020723725.1 Thermaerobacter marianensis
GTTGCCTTACCCCTTATGCCTCCAGTCCAAGGCTGATGAATCATTACCTTGGAATGGGGTAGCGCATACCTCTTACCCTTAGCCCCGCCTGACAGGAGAACGGCTGCCATACTCGCTGCCATACCTACGCAAATGGTGGATACATCAGGTTTAATGTACTGCATGGTGTCGTAAATGCCCAGCCCTGCATCCACCGAACCACCCGGGGAGTTTATGTAGAGAGAGACGTCCCGGTCGGGGTCCTCCGTTTCCAGGAACAGGAGTTGGGCTATCACCAAGTTCGCCACGGCATCATCGATTGGTGTCCCGATAAAGATTATCCTGTCCTTTAGGAGGCGGGAATATATATCATACGCCCTTTCGCCCCTATTGGTTTGCTCGACTACCATTGGTACCAGGTATTGCATGTTGGACATCTTCAACTCCCCTTCCCTCAGCCCTCAGCCGTGCTTACCCCAGCCTCATTGCCTTTGGCTTTTGCAGCAGCGTTTTTTTGGGCAATCTCTTTAAGGAATTTAACGGTCTTATTCATTATTATTGAATGCCACACATAACCCGCCATATTAACCGGCATTTTTCCCTTGTCCAAAATGTCGTCAACCTCTTCTACCTGGGCATTAATCCCTTCCGCTTTTGCAATTGCTTCTAAAACCAAATCGACCCGCACCCTGGCTTCTGCCTGGTCCCTTAGTTTCTCCTTGAACTGATCGAAAGTTAGCCCCTGGTTATATAGATATGCCTCCGGCGGAACCTTGAGCTGCTCTAATCTATGCAGCCAATCCTGAATTAGGATTTCCTGCTGCCGGGTCACCATTACCTCAGGGATATCGACCTTGGCGATACTCACCGCCTCGGCGATAACCCTATCCGCTAATTTTTCCTCTGCTTTAGCTTCAAGAATCTTTTCCAATTTATTCGTTACCCCTTTGCGGAATTCCTCCAAGCTGGAATATTCTCCCAAAGAGGCTACGAATTCGTCATTGATCTCTGGAGAAATTCTTCTCTTTATTTCGTGAACTTTCACCGTATATTCACACTCTTTCCCCGCCAAATCCATATCCGGGAATTCCTCGGGGAAAGTTATCCGCGTTTTTATTTCTTCCCCTGTTTTCAGACCCATTATTGGCGATTCCATTTCTTCGGGGATGTTCCTTTTGCCCAACTGAACCAGTTGGGGTTCCTCCTGTTTCCTGGTCAAGCCATCCCATTGGAGGGTGTAAGTAATGCTTACAAAATGATCCGGACCCGCCGGTGTGTCCTCCAGTACCTCAAGGGTTGAGTGACGTTCGAGTAAAGCCTCGATATAGGCCTCGACATGTTCCAGCGTAACTTCTTCTACTTCCTTGGCTACGCTGATGGACCGGTAATCTCCAGTATCAACCTCCGGCTTTACTGTGACCTTTGCGCGATATGAGAGGGGCTGTCCCTCCCCCATGCTAAGGATCTCCACACTAGGGTCGTCAACGGGTTGGATCCCGGTCTCGTGAACGGCTTCGTCAAACGTCTCACTTATGACCGTGTCCAATGCTTCCTTCCATAGGTTTTGCCACCCCACCTGGCTTTCTACAAGCGGCCGCGGGGCCTTGCCCTTACGGAAACCGGGTACGTTTACACGCTGAACAACAGAACGGTAGGCCTTGTCCAATGCCTGTTCCACCCTTGGAGCCTCCACCTCTATAGTCAGAACCGCTTCAGCATTCTCCACTTTTTCCAGGTTAGCCTTCACAATAAACCCCCTCCTACAGCTGCAGCCCTTGTATGATTTGTCTTCTCCTAGATCACCGGCTGACCGCCGGTTTCCGAGGCTGATAAATTATAGCACAAGCAAACCGCCGTAGAAGGGCCTGACATACAGTAGTGATAGCTTATCGGGAACGTTAGCGAGGTAAATTCAAAAGCCTATCGGAACCCGTTTCTAATAGCCGCAAAATGGCCTACATACCAAGGGCAAAATAAATGGTGCGAGGGAAGGGACTTGAACCCTTACGCCGGAGGCACAAGATCCTAAGTCTTGCGTGTCTGCCAATTCCACCACCCTCGCGAGAATGGCTGGGGCGCCTGGATTCGAACCAGGAAAATGGCGGCTCCAAAGGCCGCTGCCTTACCGTTTGGCTACACCCCATCCCGCAAATGGACTAGAATCTATGAGGCCTTGGATCTAAATAAATTGGGGTGGCTGATGGGATTCGAACCCACGACATCCAGAGCCACAGTCTGGCGCTCTAACCAACTGAGCTACAGCCACCGCTCCTTTGCAGACTTCAATTATATCGCGATCCACTTTCTAATGAAAGTGGCGCGCCCGGCAGGGCTCGAACCTGCGGCCCTCGACTTAGAAGGTCGATGCTCTATCCGACTGAGCTACGGGCGCCGGTATTGCATCCCCGGCAACTGAGCCATTCATTTTGGAGCGGGTGATGGGAATCGAACCCACGTGTCCAGCTTGGAAGGCTGGCGCTCTACCATTGAGCTACACCCGCCCGTACCGCCTACTAAAATAAGCTACGTTACGTTCTTGCAATCGATTAGTGTAAAGATCTTGATTCGAATAATCAAGTGTTAAATCCCAGATAGCTTCACTCGCCAAACTGGACTTAATTCATATCGGCATGCATTTATTGGGGGCCCATTTAAGGGGAAAATGGTCGGGGCGACTGGATTCGAACCAGCGACCCCTTGGTCCCAAACCAAGTGCGCTACCGGCTGCGCTACGCCCCGAGCATAGCCAAAAATCATTATAGCTGTAATCCCTGAGCCAATTCAACTAACGGAGCCCGGGAATATTTTACGAAAACTGCAGAACTCAATAGAAGTACTTCCCCAGATTACCCTCTGCTTCCTTGCGCAAACACCAATTGCGAAAATCAGGGCGTTCCCTCTCAAAACGCATGATCGGCACACCATATCCACAAGATGTCTGCACTTGTACTACCTTGATGAAGATAACCCGTCTAATCCATGGCAACACCGAATCACCAGCAGCCTTCATATACCTCTGACCGGCATCGCTGGAAAGGGGTAATACCTCACCCCTGCCATAGACCCTCAAGACCAGGGGGTCGCCTTCAAAGCTGCAAAACATCAGGGTTATCCGCCCGTCTTGACCGAGGTGGGTAGCCGTAGCCCGCCCACTACCAGGGTAATCCGCATAAGCAACCGTTTTGGAATCAAGAACGACGAGGGATTGATAGCCTTTGGGGGAAAGGTTTACCCAACTCTCCCTTTCCCCAACAGTAGCCACAAAGAACACAGGTTGTTTCCGAATGAACTCAGTTAGACGATCATCGAGTTCCTCATAGTAACGGGCCATTAAGCGTTAGCTCTTTCCACCCTTTTCGCCATCAAACCACTCGCGGAACAGCGTCTCTCCAACGTTACCCACTACGCGGTTCTTTTCCTGGCCGTCAACAAAGTGAACAACAGTTGGCGTTCCTTCAATTTTATAGTCCTGCCAGCCCTGTTCGAACTCCAGAACATTATACAGTTTAAGGTCAATGCCGAGTTCTTTTGCCAGTGGCATCAGCACAGGAGTAGTCTCCTTGCAATGCGGGCAGGCTGGCGAGAAGAAGTAGACATAAACCTCTTTCTTTTCTTCAAGCAGCTTGGCCAGATCCTCCGGCAAAATAACATTCTGATAAAGTGGGTCATTTAATATTTTCAGTGTCTCCGGGTGTAACCGTTTCTGGCCGTATGGGCTGGATGTTTGCTTACTGCACCCCTGTAAAATTAAAGCACTAAGAATTACAGCAGTTAATGCCAGAACGGGAAATATCCTTTTCCTCATTCTCATTCCTCCTCTTTTCAAGTTTATATACTAGCAACATTAAAATCGTAATTAAAATGAAGGCGGTTAGAGCCAAAAAAGGAATGGTAACAAACCCAAACCAATTGATGTACTGCTCTGTGCAGGGTTCTCGACCGCAAGAGGAAGCTACATTTTGGAGCGCAGGCAGCTTCTGTTTTAGATAATGGTATAGCGAAACAAGACCACCGGTAATGGTGAGTGGCAGCACATACTGGTAGATGGCGCGCTCCTTGCGCAGGTTTGCCACAGCAAGGAACACCACAAGCGGATACATGAAAATCCTCTGGATCCAGCATAACTTGCAGGGGGTATATCCGACGACTTCACTGAAATAGAGGCTACCCCCGGTAGCAACTAAGGCTACAACCCAGGCAAGGACTGTAAAAACCCGTTTCTTTGAATGGCCGCAAGGTATCAAAAACATCACGTCACCTTTCTACGAGTTGAATAATAACATAGAAAATTCTCAAAAAAAGTAACTTCACAAAACTTTCGCAACTACCCTTTAATTGTCGGAATAGTTATTCTTGCGTTGACCTGGCTCGACGATCAACACCGGGTTTGAAGGCGTGCGGCTCATGACAGATCATGCACGGGTTGGCCATTTTCACCTTTAGGGTTAAGGGGTTGTGAAACGCGGGGTCATTGGGAAGAAACGGGTTGAGGCGATCAAACAATATATTTAAAGGGTTAATATGCCGCCCATCCCGCCACTGTTTTACCACAACGCCATGGCACCTGGCACAGACCTTTTCCGTCGCCATGGCATAGAAACGCTTCTCCAAAAAGGCACCGGGGTTTGCATCACGGTGTGTGCTAAAGGAATGACAGCTAATGCAGTCCAACCCGGCACGACCATGGGCGGAAGACCGAACCGCCTTTGCCACAAGATCATGGCAGGCCGGGCAGGTGCTGAGGCTACTCGTTGATACGCTTGCGGCGGGTACCGCCCCCGGCCTATCGGCCGCCTGCTTGGGGACTCTTATGTAAGCAAAGACCGCTGTGGCCGGTAACATTAATACAATCAGGGGAAACATTATACGACGATAGACGGGCATTGCTTACCCCTCCTCGCGTCTTTGCACTACCTTGATCCTTACCGGAACCTTCTTTAAGCCCGGTTGTTTGGAGGGGGGGTCTACCACCTGCCTCGTCAGTCTACCTACCGGCGCCTCCGCGAAGTGAAATGGGATAAACAAAACCCCGGCGCGTGGACGATGGCTTATGCGAGCCTGTACTGTAACCGAACCGAGATCAGACTCAACAAGAACCGTATCCCAATCTCTAATACCCTCCTTTTGAGCATCCGA
>DYIG01000125.1 GCA_020723725.1 Thermaerobacter marianensis
TCCCGAACTGCCTATGGTCCCGGGGCTGTGGCCTCCGTTGAGCCAGCTGCACTGCGGGATCTGACGAAAAACCTCCTTGGAACCAGCATCAATATCGATTATTCGTTATGGTTCGTTACGGTCAGCGCACCATGTGGGAACGTGGTCAAAGGTTTGCTTCTTCCATGCACCCAAAATGGAACAAGCCCAATTTTTACCGGAATATTCCCCTTCTCATATGAGGTTGGTTCCACTTTTTCCTGGCTTCCTGGCTAAGCAAAGGCCCGGCGGGCGATGTCCCTCCTGAAATGCGCGCCTTCAAACTTGATCAGATCCACAGCGTGGTAGGCAAGCCCGGCAGCCTCACGGACACCTGCCCCAAGAGCGGTAACCCCCAAGACCCTTCCGCCGACAGTAACCATGGCGCCGTCCCGAAGACCTGTCCCGGCATGGAAAACGACGACATCTTTTAGCCGCGCGGCATCCTCCAAGCCCGTTATCGGCAGTCCCGGCCGGTATGCGCCAGGATAGCCCCCCGAAGCCATTACCACACAAACTGCGGCCTCGTCTCGCCATTCCAGGGTCCTGTTGGCGAGATCTCCCACGGCCGCTGCCTGCATTATGTCGACCAAATCAGACTTCATACGAGGAAGTATGGCCTGCGTCTCGGGGTCCCCAAAACGGCAATTGAACTCGAGTACCATCGGGCCATCCCTGGTTATCATGAGCCCGGCGTATAGGACCCCGCGGTAAGGGCGTCCCTCCCTGGCCATCCCCTTAACCGTGGGGATAAGCACCTCCCGTTGTATCTTTTCCGCCAATTCAGGCGTATAAATCGGGGCCGGGGAATAGGCGCCCATCCCGCCGGTATTGGGCCCCTCGTCATTATCATAAGCGCGTTTATGGTCCTGGGCGGAGGCGAGCTGAATTACATTCTTTCCATCTGTAATGGCGAGGACCGAAACCTCCTCACCTTGAAGGCATTCCTCTATTACAACGCGGCTGCCGGCTTTGCCGTATACCTGATGAAACATGATGTCTTCCAAGGCCCTGACAGCCTCATCAACCGTTTTTGCCACAACCACACCCTTGCCGGCAGCAAGCCCGTCAGCCTTGACGACCAGGGGCCTGTCCGCCGACCTGACGAAAGCCAAAGCCTCTTGATAATCATCGAAAACCTTGAATCCTGCGGTCGGTATCCCGTAACGCGACATGAATTCCTTACTAAATACCTTGCTCCCCTCAATTTCCGCAGACTCACGGGTGGGACCGAAGACCAGTAGACCACGGTCCTGCAGTTCGTTAGCCAACCCTGCAACCAATGGCGCCTCGGGTCCGACCACTGTAAGGTCGATCCGCTCCCGCTCGGCAAAATCGGCAATTGACTTAACATCATCGGGGCGGCCTGGAACGACCCTAGCCTCCTTGGCTATGCCAGGATTCCCCGGCAGGCAGAACAGATCGGAAACCAGACGGCTCTGTCTCATCTTCCAAACGATGGCATGTTCACGCCCGCCGCCGCCAACCACCAGGACCCTCATTTGCCAGTGCCACCCCCGAAAGAATTAAAAAATCAAATCTGTCACCGATACTAAACTACGTGAGATTTTAAAGACGATTTCTATAATAAACCTTTTTTGCTTTTTAGGGGGTTTCACCTTGCGTATTGCGGCACTGACCAATGCCATCGTCGGGAAAAGAGTCGCAAAAACCATATTTACGGCAGATGGCCGGGCGCTTCTTACACAGGGAACCGTCCTTACCCCCGCCTTCATTAACAGCCTAAAGGAGCGAGGCTTCCAGAGCGTTTATATAGAAAACGAGCTCTGCCCTGATATAGAGGTCAATGACGCAATTAACGAGGCCACCCGCGTCAGGGCAACCAGCATCGTCATGGAAACCATGGTCAAGACTCTCGCTGGACAAGAGGTTAACGTTGGCAACATAAAAAATGCGGTTCAGGATATCATCAATGACCTGCAGGGGAATTCCGACCTGGTCTTTACCCTATCGACAATTCGGAGTATAGACGACTACACCTTTGCACATAGCGTAAATGTGTGCGTCCTTTCACTGATCATTGCTTCCTCCATGCATTATACAAATGACGATCTACAGAAGGTTGGAGTAGGTGCGCTTCTGCATGACCTGGGTAAAATAAGCCTGGCGGAAGTGGTTAAGAAACCTGGTCCCCTCACAGCAGAGGAATGGAAGGCCATGAAGACGCACCCCCGGATGGGATACGACAAACTCCGGGAAAACTTTGAGATTAGTCTGCTCTCCGCACACGTCGCCCTTCAGCATCACGAAAGGATGGACGGTTCCGGTTATCCAAGGGGACTGAAAGGCAACGAAATCCATGAGTTTGGCCGTATCGCCGCAGTGGCTGACGTCTACGATGCCCTGACGTCAAACCGCTCCTACCGAGCGGAAATGCCTGCTTACGAAGCGGCTAACAATTTGATGGGGATGGCCGGCGCCCACCTGGACATGGACCTGGTCAAACGGCTCCTTGCTCGCGTCGCGGTCTTCCCCACAGGGGCCATTGTGCTCCTCTCCGACCGCCGGGTGGGGGTTGTAGCCAGCCAGTCCTGTGAAGCACCGGATAAGCCGGTGGTAAGGGTGATCACCGATGCGGAATATCAGCTAAAGCCCCCGCAGGATATAGACCTGTATAAAAACCCCGGTCTCACTATCAGCAAGATTCTAAGCGACTTCCCGGACAAGGTGAAGGAACAAATCGGGCGCCTTAAGAAGACAGCTAATGTTTAGGTGTTGTTATTTACATTTTATGCCATATAAGTATAATAAGTCTTGCCATGTAATCCCTCATAACCGGAAGGGGAACCGGTTTGCCTTGGCGAAATAGAACACCCCCCAAAGGAGGTGAAAATTGATGGATGAATCGTTCAGGGAATACCTCGACGAGCAGTTTGCATCACTCCGCAGTGAGATGGCCACCCTCGACAGGGAACACCGCGTCTTAATCGAGGATGTAGCTCGCCAGGTGCGAAAGGTGGCCGAGGGACACGGAATTCTACTCCATATAATCTCAGATGTAAAACTTGCTATACGGGACGATATTCATGACTTGAAGTCGCTGTTCACGCTTTCACAGAAAGAAAATAATCGCCGTATAACGGCACTCGAACAACATGTTGGAATCTAGGCTGCTGTAAAAACTCCTTCGTCATGAACTCCAAATTGGAATACAGCGGCTATGACGCCCCGAAGTCTAGGAGTGCGTCCTGGCCATAATCTCCCATACAACAATTTAGGGGGCTCTCGCCCCCCTTCTCTTTTCAAGAGACTCTTTACAAAGACGAGCCTTTTTCACCAGGCTGCTAGTGCTTGAAGTGCCGCGTCCCCGTGAAGATCATGATTATGCCCTTCTCATCAGCCATCTTGATGGATTCCTCATCCTTGATGGATCCGCCGGGCTGGACAATCGCCCTTATACCGGCATCGGCAGCCGCCTCGACCACGTCAGGGAACGGGAAGAAGGCATCGGAGGCAAGATAGGCGCCTTTAGCTTTTTCCCCCGTGTGTTGGATGGCAATGCGGGCTGCATCAATGCGGTTCATTTGGCCTGCGCCCACGCCAAGGGTCTGCCCGCCCCGGGCCAGCACAATGGCATTGGATTTTACATGTTTGACCACGCGCCAGGCAAATTCCAGTTCGATATGATCGATCTTCTCCGGCTGGGCTTTGGTCACGCAGTTCCACTCCTCGGAGCTTACCCCGAGCGCGTCCGATTCCTGAATAAGGATGCCGCCAGCGATACGCCGCAGGTCCATGTCCACCGCCAGGGCCGCCCTAGCGCCGTCAAGGTCGGGGACCTGGATCAGGCGCAGGTTCTTCTTGGCGCTGAGAACAGGCAAGGCATCCGGGTTGAACCACGGCGCGATGATAACCTCGAAGAACACGTCCTTCATGGCATCGGCAATCTTCTTGTCAACAGGACCGTTAAAAGCCACAATCCCTCCAAAGGCGGAGACCGTGTCTGCGTTATATGCCTTCATGTAGGCTTCAAGGTGGTTACCGGCGACAGCCACGCCACAGGGGTTGGCGTGTTTGACGATTACCGCAGCCGGGACCATGAATTCCAGTGCCAGGGCCCAGGCTGCCTGGGCATCGTTAAGGTTGTTATAGGACAGCTCCTTGCCCTGGATCTGCTGTGCCCCGGCGAGGCCAACACCCCGCGGCAACGGATCGCGATAAACCGCCGCCTTCTGGTGCGGGTTCTCGCCGTAACGAAGGTCGTTAACCTTTTCGAAGGCCAGGGTTAATTGAGAGGGGAAGGAACGCCAGGTAGTCTTGGAGATCCGGCCCAGGAATTCGGAAATAACCGAGTCGTAAAAGGCGGTGTGCCTGAAGGCTGCCGCAGCCAGGAGGAGCCGCCGTTCCTGGGAGACATCCCCGTAGGAGCGGAGTTCCTGCAGGACCGCGCCGTATTCCTCCGGGTCAACAACCACGATTACTCCCTTATGGTTCTTGGCCGCCGCCCTGATCATGGTGGGACCGCCGATATCGATGTTCTCCAGCGCTTCCTCAATCGACACGCCGCGTCGGCTAACCGTCTCTTTGAACGGATAAAGGTTGACGACCACAAGGTCAATGGATTCTATATTGTGCCCCTCGAGTTCGGCCATGTGCTCATCCGATTCGCGACGGGCCAGGATGCCCGCATGCACGGCCGGGTGCAGGGTTTTGACGCGGCCCTCAAGTATTTCCGGGAATCCGGTCACATCGGAGACTGGCGTTACCGGCACACCGGCCTCTTTTAGCGCCTTCGCCGTTCCCCCCGTCGATATGATTTCAATACCCAGTTCCGCCAAGCCCCTGGCGAATTCCTCAAGCCCCGTTTTATCAGAAACGCTTATCAGCGCCCTGCGAACCGACACCGGCATTTAACCACCCCATTGGAAAATATAAATCACTTAACAGCAAAATCCTTGATGACAACCCGCCTGCCGGAAACAGTCAAACGGCCCTCGGCATAGAGCTGCAAAGCTATCGGCAGAATGCGGTGTTCCTCCTTCAATACCCTGGCTGAAAGCGTCTCCACCGTGTCGCCTTCCATTACCAATACAGGGGCCTGCATAATGATCGGACCGGAATCCAGAC
>DYIG01000126.1 GCA_020723725.1 Thermaerobacter marianensis
GGCCAGCCCCGGTCCCCTGTTGCCAAGTTCGGCGCCGAATCCCTGGCTGGCGTGGGCCATAATGGCCTGGCGTTTCTGCGGCATGACCTCGCCGATATCGACGGCTACGTCGGGACGTCTGGTGCTGAAGAGGAACACCCTGGCGCCGGCCACAGACGCATGACCTGATTCCACCAGCTCCGCTACCGCTTTCCCGACAGCCTGATGGTCCGGGTGAACATACGGGAGCCTGGGCCGGGCGGCGTCAAACGTGAGTAACGTGTCGGGCTGGTAGCGCGCCACGATGCTTGCCAGGCGGTCATTCAAATCCTTGACATCACCCACGCCACGGTCGGGCAGGCCGAGGAACTCCACCTCATACCCGAGTATACGGGCTGCTTCCTCCTGCTCGGCACGCCGCACTTGGGCCAGTGTCTGCTGGACCCTCTTACCAGGGGCTGCTGTATCCCTATTGCGCCAGGGCCCCTTCTCACCGTCCGAGGCTACGATAACCCTGACCTTCGCACCTCTTCTTGCCGCCAGCGCCAAGGTTCCACCGGCATACCAGTCGGCGTCATCCGGGTGCGCTACGACCACCAGCACCCGTCGAGCGTCAGCAAGGAGATCCCGCCCCTCCCGTACAGCCGCCCGTGCGTCCATAGGTTCGGGAGTGGCGAACAGAACGGTGCGGGCCAGCATCACCAGCGCAAATAATACCCCAAGCCCGATCGCAACCCCAATGATTATCCGCCTCATGAACCTCATAAATACATCATACTTCAGGCCATGCTGGATCAGTTTGATGCTACCTTCTCTAGAGCGTGTAAAGGTCATCCTCGACGAGTTGGGTTACCTGGGCCACGGTCCCGGCGGGCCGCTGCTGTTCCAGTTCTGCGCCCACCGCTACGAGCGGGGAAGCCTGATGATCACCACCAACCTCGATTTTTCGCGGTGAGTTGAGGTGTTCGGCGACGCGACGCTGACTACAGCCCTCCTGGACCGCCTGACGCACCATGCCCACATTCTGCTCTTCAACGGTGAGTCATATCGGTTCAGGGAGAGCCGGCAGAGGCTTGAGAAGGAGGTGATGGCCACCTAAACTAACTTTGGAACACCGGGAGGGGTGGTCAAGTTTTCGGTTAGCACACCGGTCAACTTGTCGGCGGCCAAGGAATTTCCGACGACCGAAAAGGGTATGGTCATTGCCGCTTGCGCCGTGAAGGTCGCCTGGTAGGTCATGAACGCGATGCTGAGGAATTGGGGGCGTTTGGTGCTATTGGTCATGAGTTTGCAGAAACGCGAATAATGAGGTCCGCTAGGTCAGCAGAGATTATACCTTCGCGCGCCGGCAACACGAACGTGGTACAATCGGTGCGCGATTACGAGCAGTCGGAAGACGAGCGCCGCTTCATGCGCGCGGTGGTGCAGGGGCTGCTCGATCTGGAGGAAGGACGGGAGATTAGCCTGGCTGACGTGAGGCAACGGCTCGGCATGGTATGAGCCGATGATCGGACGGGTGATGATCACCTTTGCAGAGTCTGCGGTAGGCGATCTTGAAGATATCATCGCCTATTGCAGCGAGCGTGACGTTCCTGACGTGGGGCGCCGTCTGGTTGCCGGCATCCTCTCCCGGATCGCCACGGGTAACCCCCTCCCTCCGCAGCGAATAATCTGGAAGCGGACGAAGAGGGGTGATCCTTTTGACCGCGAAGACCGCAAAACAGCCGAAACAGTCCACACCCATGTCAGGGAATCGACGGAAAAACAAAAATATCGAGAAGGCTTGGAACGAGGTATGTCCGGCGCCCATCGGCGGCAGGGTCGATAAGCCTCGTGAGGATGGGCTGACCATGATTATCGACAAGGGGCTCGGTCTGATGCAGACCAGGGACCTGCTGGACCTGGCAGGGGAGTACATTGATTTTATCAAGCTCGCCTTCGGCACATCGGCTTTTTACTCTGAAAAGCTGCTTTATGAGAAGATCGAGCTCGCCCGGGAATCCGGTGTGGAGATTTATCCGGGAGGGACCTTCCTGGAGATCGCCCTGGCTCAGGGAAGGTTGAAGGAGTTCCTCAGTAAAGCGGACTCCATTGGTTTCACATATGTCGAGGTGTCTGATGGGACCATCCCCATGACCCCCAAAGTGCGCAAGGAGACCATAAAGGCCTGCCTGGAGGCAGGATTCACGGTTTTCAGTGAGGTCGGCAAGAAGCACCCGGCCGATAGGGTGCCAGCCAGCAACATACGGGAAACCATTGAGGCAGACCTCAGGGCCGGGGTCTACAAGGTGATCGTTGAGGGCAGGGAGTCCGGCAAAGGGGTTGTCATCTACCGCAAGGACGGTTCGATTGATGAGGACGAACTTGAGCAGCTCATCAAGCGTATCAAGGACCCGGGCAAGTTGATCTGGGAAGCCCCCCTCAAGGAGCAGCAGCAGGACCTCATCCTGCGCTTCGGGCCGAACGTCAACCTGGGCAACGTGCAGCCCGTGGACGCGCTGGCACTGGAGGCCCTGCGGGTCGGGATGAGGGGTGACACCCTGCGGGCGGCGTTCCTCTCCAACCCGTCGCGCTTCCCACTCGCTGCCGGTTGCAAGGAGCCTGCCGGGGGAGACGGCTTGCTGGATTGATCACCGCCGCAGCCAGCGGCGCAGGGAGTACTTGACCGTCTCGCCGTTCATAATGGCAATGGCGTCTAACAAGGGAATGCCCTTTGGGCACATCTGGACACAGTTCTGGGCGTTGCCACAGTTGGTTATTCCGTCGTCGTCCATGATGGCGTCGAGACGCTCATCACGGTTCATGTTCCCGGTGGGGTGCAGGTTCATTAGGAGCGCCTGCGCTATGGGTTGGGCACCGATAAAATTGCCGTCCTGCCTGTAATTGGGGCAGACCTCAAGGCAGACCCCGCAGGTGAAGCATTTCGACAGCTCGTAACGGAGCTGTCTTTCCTTTTCGGAGTAGCGCGGTCCAGGACCGAGGTTGTGCGTGCCATCTATCGGGATCCAGGCCTTGACCTTCCTCAGGTTCTCGAACATGTGGCTACGGTCGACCGCCAGGTCCCGGATTACGGGGAAGGAACTGAGCGGCTCCAGGGTGATCGGCTGCCGCAGCTGATCCACCAGCGCGGTGCAGGCCTGCCGGGCCCGCCCGTTGATCAGCATGCTGCAGGCGCCGCAGACCTCCTCCAGGCAGGCGGACTCCCACACCACCGGCGAGGTCTTTTCCCCCCGGGCGTTGACCGGATTGGCTGCTATCGCCATCAGACAAGAGATGATATTCAAACTGGGTTGGTAGGGGATCGCGAATTCCTCCCAGTATGGGCGGCTATCGGGCTTATCCTGCCTGCGGATCTTCAGCTTTATCGTTTCGGGCAACCTCATTCACCCCATGTAATGTAGTCTACATAACGCGCATCATGACAAACGTATTATTCGTAACGCCTGGGGCGCGGAGCGATCAGCGATGTATCGACCGGCTCATAGCTCAGTTTCGGTCCACTGGCTTGCCACTCGGCAATGGTGGTTTTGAGCCAGTTGGCGTCATCGCGTTCCGGGAAGGCCGGTTTGTAGTGCGCCCCCCGGCTTTCGTCCCTGGCCAGCGCCCCGGCGGCTATGGCCCTGGCCAGCCTGATCATGTGCTGCAGGTGTCCGATGAAAGTGATCTGCCGGTTGGCCCAGGGGCTCTGGTCCGGGTTGCCCAGCCGTTCCCAGCGTGCTTCTAGGTCGGCCAGTTTGGACACGGTTTCTTTAAGTTTGTCGTTGTGGCGGATCACTGTTACGTTGTCCGTCATCAGTTTGCCGAGTTCCTCATGGAGGGTATACGGGTTCTCGGGGCCGTCCATCCCGGCGATCCTGCGGCTCCGCTCCTCAAGCCGCCGCTTCTCCCTGTCAAGGAGGGGCGAAGGGGTTTCACCCTTGGCGGCTTTCCCGTGAACGTACTTCTTGGCGCCCTCAGCGGAGACGAAGCCGTCAAACACGCAAGACAGGAGGGAGTTCGCCCCCAGCCTGTTGGCGCCGTGGTATTGGTAACTGGCCTCGCCGGCGGCGAAGAGCCCGGGTATGTTCGTCTGGTTCTCATAGTCCACCCACAGGCCGCCCATGGTGTAGTGCATCCCGGGGAAGACCAGCATCGGGACCTTGCGGGGGTCTTCACCCATGAATTTCTCGTATATCTCCAGGACCCCGCCCAGCCTGTTATCCAGGAAATCGGGGGGCAGGTGGGAGATGTCGAGGTAAACCATGTTCTTGCCGTCGATCCCCAGACCCATTTCCACGCAAACCTTGAAAATGGCGCGCGTGGCGATGTCCCTGGGCACCAGGTTGCCATAGGATGGGTACCAGTCCTCAAGGAAGTACCAGGGCTTGCCGTCCCGGTAGACCCAGACCCGGCCGCCCTCGCCGCGGATGGACTCCGACATCAGCCGCAGCTTGTCGTAACCGGGGATGGCCGTTGGGTGGACCTGGATCATCTCCGGGTTGGCGTAACGCGCCCCCTGCTGCCAGACGATGCTCTGCGGGGCGCCCGTGTTGATGATCGAGTTGGTGCTTCTGCCGAAGATCATCCCGTTCCCGCCGGAGGCTATCACCACGGCGTCCGCCGGGTAGGCTTCGATTTGCATATCGGCCATGTTCTGGGCGACTATGCCACGGCACACCCCGTCATCGTCCAGGACTGCCGAAAGGAAGTCGCTGTTCTCAAACTTCCGGACCGCACCTGCCACCTCGAGGCGTCGGACCTGCTCGTCAAGGGCGTAGAGGAGCTGCTGCCCCGTGGTGGCCCCGGCAAAGGCCGTGCGGTGGTGCTTGGTGCCGCCGAAACGGCGGAAGTCCAGGTGCCCCTCCGGTGTGCGGTTGAACGGGACGCCCATCCGGTCGAAGAGGTAGATGATCTCCGGGCCCTTTTCGCACATGGCCTTGACGGGGGGCTGGTTGGCCAGGAAGTCCCCGCCGTAGACGGTGTCATCGAAGTGCTGCCAGGGGGAGTCCCCCTCCCCCTTGGTGTTAACCGCAGCGTTTATGCCGCCTTGAGCGCAGACGGAGTGGGATCGTTTCACAGGTACGAGCGAGAAGAGATCAACCTCGAACCCTTCTTCAACTGCCCTAATGGTTGTCATCAGTCCCGCCA
>DYIG01000127.1:0-2836 GCA_020723725.1 Thermaerobacter marianensis
AAGAAGATATCTTCCGGGGCGGCTACAAGATCTACACAACCATGGACGTCAAGATGCAGGAAGCAGCCGAAAAGGCGTTCACAGAAAACATCGTGGCCGGGAAACCGGACGAGCGTGGCATACTGCAGCCGCAGGGGGCGCTGGTCGCCATGGACCCGCGCAATGGCTACATTAAGGCCCTGGTGGGAGGACGCAACCCGGAAAACCCCAGTTACAACCGTGCGGTCACCGCCCGCAGGCAACCCGGCTCGGCCTTTAAACCCTTTCTTTACGCGGCGGTTCTATCGAGCGGGTTCACAGCAGCAGACCAACAGGTCTGTGAATACGTCAGCTTCCCGGGCGGGGAACACGGTGAGCCCTACACGCCCAAAGACTACACCAACGACGGGCGCAAGTCCCCCTACCACTGGAGACCCCTCTCGATTCGGGAAGCCATCGAGATTTCCGACAATGTGGTTGCGGTAAAGTGGGCCGCCACCATAGGACCCGAGCAGGTGGCTGCCATGGCCCGCAACCTCGGGATTGAAAGCCCGCTCGAAGCAAGCCTGCCGCTGGCGCTGGGAGCATCTGAGGTTACCCCTCTGGAGATGGCTGCAGCGTATGCCCCCTTTGCCAACATGGGCTGGCGGGTAAAGCCGATGGCCATCCGAAAAATCGTCGACTCCTCAGGCCGCGTCATCGAGGAGAATCAACCGGAGACCCGGGAGGTTCTGGACGAGGCCGTAGCTTACATCCTTACGGACATGATGAAAGGGGTTATCACCAGGGGGACCGCGGCCCACCTTTCCGCCATGCTGGACCGCCCCGCAGCCGGGAAAACAGGCACCACCGACCGCAACGCCGATGCCTGGTTCATTGGGTATACCCCGGACCTGGTCACCGCCGTTTGGGTGGGGAACGATTCACCGTCGCCGCTCCCTGGCTACGGGGGCTCGCTGGCTGGGCCCATTTGGGCCAGGTTCACCACCCTGGCATTGGCCAATCTCCAAGCCCGGGATTTCCCGAAACCAGCCCGTGTCGTGGAAGTAGCGGTCTCCGGCGTGGATGGTCTTTTGCCCAACCCCACTTCGCCAGTGGTGCGCGAGCTATTCATAGCGGGGAGTGAACCCACCATAATGAGTCCGCAATACAACTGGCCCCCCCTGACACCGACACCCGCGCCCCCGCCGGGCGAGCCGTAGCAAAGGGTTTATCGGGACATCTCGGTCAGCCTGACCGCAACCTCGACTTCACGCCCATCGCGGACGAAACGGATGGCAACACGATCACCGGGGCGCCTGTCCTCCAGGATCCTTACCGCGTCAACAAAATCGTCGACCGGCATCCCGCCTATCGAAACAATAATATCGCCTGCCTGAAGACCCGCCCGGTCAGCCGGGCTTCCAGTGGCCACGGCGCCTACCAGCACACCGCTACGGACATTGACACCGTAGCGCCATTGGGCCTCGTCCTTGCCTACCAACGACACCCCGAGCACGGCCCGGGGTACGCGCCCGAATTCAACCAGGTCCGCGATAACCCTTTTCACGGTATTTGAGGGAATGGCAAAACCCATCCCGACTACATTGTTCTGTTCGCCGAACTTGAAGGTGTTAATCCCGATAACCTGGCCCCTGGAGTTGACCAGCGCGCCCCCGCTGTTACCAGGGTTGATGGCGGCATCTGTCTGGATAAGCTTGAAAACCCGCCTCATCTGCCCCTGACCGTACGGGAGGGACCTGATCCCGCTAACCACCCCAACAGTTACCGAGCGGGCAAACTCCATGCCAAGGGGGTTGCCGATGGCAATAGCCAGCTCACCAACCTTAACCCCGTCTGAATCCGCGAGCTCCGCCACAGGAAGGTTTTCCGTAGGGTCGATCTGCAGGACCGCCAGATCTGTGGCTGGATCGACACCCCTTATTTTGGCCGGGACGTCCCGTCCGCCCGAAAGGACGACGCGAACCCGGTCCGCATTGCTAATAACATGATAATTGGTAACTATGTAACCCCGACGGTCAAAGATGACACCTGAACCGCTGCCTACCGGCTCGGCGAACTCCTCCCGGGTCCAGAAATCACGCAGGATTTCTTCGCTGGTGACCCCGACCACGGCAGGCGCGACCCGTTCCGCCACGGAAACAGCGGGCGATACAACGGCAGCACTGCTATCGACCCTGTCTCTGGACCGATCTTCCCTCACCGCCGGGGGGGTCTTCGGAACCACGGGTTCCGGCACAGTTAAAAATGCGGCCGCCTTGAAGGCAATGAGTCCCCCTGCCAGGCCTGCCACCAGGCCGATCAGGGCTACCCTCATCACATTCGCCTTGTTATCCGCCTCGTTTCCATACATCTCTATCGCCCTCGGATGGAAATTCTATTCGACCCTATGTATTTGAGCACCTATGGACTGCAGTTTTTCCTCCAGTCTTTCGTAGCCACGATCGATATGATCAATCCCGGAAATCTCTGTCTGGCCTTCGGCCATCAGACCCGCTACCACCAGGGCTGCGCCCGCACGGAGGTCGGTCGCCTGCACCGGGGCGCCGGTCAGCTTCTCCACACCATCTATTATGGCCGTCCTTCCCTCAACCCTGATGTTGGTACCCATACGCTTCAGTTCGTCAACGTGTCTAAAACGCCCGTCCCATATCGTTTCGGTCACGACGCTTGTCCCCTTGGCAACTGACATCAATACCGTCATCGGCTGCTGGGCATCGGTCGGGAACCCCGGATAGGGCAGGGTCTTGATATTGACGGCCTGAGGGCGCCCATTCCCCTTAACCCTGATCCACTCCCCGTTCTCCTCGACTGAGGCGCCTGATTCCCGCAGCTTGGCCGATATGGGTTCAAGATG
>DYIG01000127.1:2846-5097 GCA_020723725.1 Thermaerobacter marianensis
TGCTTGGGGATGACGTTTTCAAGGACAACCTCGCCATTGGTCCCCACAGCGGCAATCATGTAGGTTGCCGCTTCAATCTCATCGGGGATGATGGCGTGTTCCGATCCGGAAAGCCGGGGGACACCCCTGATCTTTATGACGTCGGTGCCGGCGCCGCTTATATCGCCGCCCATCGCATTGATGAAGTTGGCCACGTCAACCGTGTGGGATTCCTTGGCGGCGTTTTCAATAACCGTTATGCCATCAGCCATCGACGCAGCCATCATGATGTTGATGGTTGCCCCGACACTGACCGTATCCAGATACACGCGTGCCCCTGTGAGGCGCCGCGCCTGAATCTTCACAACCCCGTGTTCAATGGTAACCTCGGCGCCGAGCGCCCGAAAGCCTTTGAGGTGCTGGTCCATCGGCCTGAGTCCGATGTTGCATCCGCCGGGCAAAGGAACCTCGGCAGACCCGTACTTCGCCAGCAAAGCGCCCAGCAGGTAATAAGAGGCGCGCATTTTTTTGACGAGTTCATAGGGAGGAGACAGCCTGTTTATCCCGTTCGGCCTTATCCGCAGAGTGGACCTGCCCACCCATTCAACAGACGCGCCCATCCCTTGAAGTATACTGACGTATGTCTTGACATCCCCGATATTGGGGATGTTCTCCAGGACACTCTCCCCTTCACCCATGAGGGCAGCCGGGATAACGGCCACAGCCGCATTCTTCCGGCCCGCAACCCTCACCCGGCCGTTAAGGGGCTTGCCTCCTCTGACTACAAAATGCGCCAAGCGCCTACCACTCCTCGATCCTCTCCATTATTCCCTGCGAAAAGCAATAGTCCTTCATCTATTCCTCCAGAGTGCCCAAATAGGCGTTGATGTGAAAATGCTGGCCGCCCCCCATTACCACACGCCACACGGGAACCGCCTCCCACTGTCTGGCTGAGGCATCGAACCGGCTATAATACCCCAGCTCGATTTGCTCCACGACGAGCTTATCACCGCCCTGGACACCAATCAGGTTCTTGAGCCTTAGCAAGGCCTGTTCGGGAGGGATAATCTCTCTCATCGGCCCCGAAAACTCCACTGGGGCCACAAGGAACTGCTCAAATGTCCGGACCCCGGCGCTAACCACCTCAAGACCTTGATAAGCGCTAAAGATAGGCCATCCCTTGTACCTTTGAAAATATATCACCTGGTAGGCAGGCGGGCCATTTGCCGGGGCCGGAGTGACCATGTCCGCCGGACCCGGAGTCAGACCCATCCTTTTCAGGAATTCCTCCGCAAGGGCGCGGGCCCGTTCGGGGTCCAGGGGAGGCCCCAGGCTTCCAGGCGAGAGATCCGTTCGCTCATAAAGAACCAGTCCGTCGACCAGAACCGTAAGCCGCTCTCCCCTGCTGTGGAAAACAACCCCTTCGTTATCCCCGCTCCCCAGGCCGCGCAGATCCATACGAGTCACTTCTTCCTGGCCGGAGAAAAAGGCCTGCGACAGAACCAGTGGATCGGGGTGACTGACCCTAACGCGCAATCGACGCACCCTACCCGGAACCTTCTCCGGGAGGTGGCCGAGGAATGTAATGCCCTCCCGGGCCAGCTCGCCCTTTACCAGGCTCTCCTGCCTGAACTCTGAAGTGAAACCGGGCAGATACGCATCCTGTTGCCTGGCCCATAGAATCCCACCCAAAAGCAGGTCGAGGGCCAGAAAGGAGAAAATAAGCAGGGATTTGGCACGAGGCCAGTCCATCAGCGACCCTCCCCGCCTGGGGTGCTTTGTGAGGCTGCCCTAACCGCAAAAAGCTTCCCGCTTGTGCTCTCCAGTACCCATACCGGCTCCAATGTGCCGCTTGGACCGTTGCTGGCCAAAGCTCCATTAGGTGATAGCACATAGGCCGGGTAGACATTGCGAATCAGGACAGGCCGACGAAGGTCCTCAAAGTCGGGTGACTTTTCAAGGACCTTATCCAGCTCTGTTATGGCGTCTTCGGCTGGCATTAACTGAACCAGGCCCATCCATTCCGCAGGCCTCCAGACGGATCGATAATAAGATACGATATCCGACCCCGCGATCTGTACACTTAAAGGCGCCGAGACCCTTTCAACGACACCCTGTAAGCCACGGGTTTGGGGCTTAACGAAAACAGGGAGCCCGTTACGCAAATAGGTGAATTCGACCCGCGAGGCGGAGCCAGCGCTCAACCTTGTGGCCGGTGGGTAACCGCCGGATTGGGCGATGAAGCCCTCAGCGGTCTTGAATCCGGCCCATT
>DYIG01000128.1 GCA_020723725.1 Thermaerobacter marianensis
TGGCGTAAGCCGACAGCGATTCCACGTAGCGCCTCTGGCCCTCGGCGTAAATGGTATCAAAGGCCAGTGAACTCTTGCCGCTACCGGAAAGCCCCGTGAAAACGATGAGCTGGTCCCTTGGGATTTCAAGATTAACGTTTTTCAGGTTGTGCTGCCTGGCGCCCTTGATAATAAGCTTGTCCTTGGACAAGATGATCTCCTACCTCGTCATAAAACGATAAACTATAAACGACAAATCCGCCAGGTGGTCCCTCGTTTCCTCTGGGAAGCGTGTGGCCGCAAAGAGAACGAGTATATAAGGTCTCCCGGGAAGGAACACGATGCCTGCATCACTTACACTCCCGGCAATCGCCCCCACCTTGTGAGCCACAACTATGTTCTCCGGAAGCCGGGCAACCAGCCTGTCCTTGTAAGGCGTGTTGCTAAGGGCGGTGATGACATCCTCGACCAAGACCGGATCCTGACGCCGCAACTCCAGTAGACGACGCAGATAGAGGCCCATATCCCTTGGGCTGGTCACATTGCCGGACGCTATCCCTGTCGGAACCACCCCGGCGCCAAGACCGCGCATATAATCATAAACGTTATCCCTCCCCAGCCGCCGGAACAAGGCGTTGGCCGCTACATTATCACTCACCTGCAAGGCCGCCTCGGCCAATTCCCGCAGGGTCCATACGGTGCCAGGCCCCTCATCTTGTAAAAACCCTGTCCCGCCAAACATGTCCTCCTGTTCCAGTTTCACCTTTTCGTCCAGATCAATGAGACCCCTGATCGCCTGCTCGTACAGGTACAAAACAAGGGGGAGCTTAATAGTGCTCGCTGCCAGGAATACCCCCTCTGCATTAAGACCCCACTCCTGGCCGGTTGACAGGTCCTGCAGGTAAATGCCGTAGATCCCCCCATAATTCTTGATGTATTGGGTGATCTCTCGTTCCAATGAACTCAAATCCTGGTCGGCCGGCTCCAAACCACCGGTCAGTTCCCGAACCGCTTCCTCCACGCCGATCTTGCCGTGCAAAAGGGAATCGAGGACAGGGGCCACCTTGCCGGAGAGGTAGCGCTTCTCAGACTTCACGATATCGTAGGACCTGAAGGGAGGCACGACCAGCCCCTTAAGGGCGCTGGCAGCGGGTTCGCCATGCTGCACCCTCACCGCGATATTGCGCGACCTGCCCTTGGTATCGGATACATCCCGGCCGACAACCGCAGCCACCACAGGGCCGTTCCCTGAGGCCCAGGGGAACCCTTCCCGTGACAGGTAACGGGCCACCTCTGCCGCAGCACGCAGGTGATCGCTCCCCTTGCCGTCCCGCCGGAACATCAATACGGCGCCGCCACTGCCGCGAACCGCCG
Organism: Thermaerobacter marianensis; assembly: GCA_020723725.1. GTDB lineage: Bacteria > Bacillota > Sulfobacillia > DYIH01 > DYIG01 > DYIG01. The sequence continues at coordinate 1,354 of DYIG01000128.1, forward strand.
GCTTCCCGGCGCCAAGCACCTGATCCCCCAGGGGAGGCAGAACCAGGTTAAGCCAGTTATCTTTCCGGCTGCTGAGCTTCGCCGCTGCCCAAGGACTGATCCCCATCGCGTAGTCGACATCCCCCGAAAGGAGCCCCGCGAAGACCGAACCCTTTCCACGACCACGCCCCTTTGTGCTTATAAGGTTAAGGGCTTTTTTCAGGTTCTCCTGGTCCCAGACCAACTTACCATCCGAGGAGAGGGGAACCGGGTGCCCCGCTGTCGCCATAATGTCACAAAGCGCCTCCGCAGCAGACACGGGAACCCAACGCCCCTGACGGCCAGGCCCCTTGTGCTTCTCCTCCCGGGAAGGGGATGCCAACCAGCCATGGAACGCCAACCAGCGCGGCCAGCCCCAAACTGTTTGCGCATCCCCCTCCAGGCTGAGCATGGCCAGGGAGGCGGGCGCGTAGACAGACATCTCCTCATCCGCCATATAAAGCGACGCGGGAACCTGCCTTTCACGATCGTAGAGCGCCAGCGCCCCGGGACCGACCGCCGCCAGGTCCGGGGGGTGCCCCTCTCGGACCGCTTTTTCAAGGCGGTCACCCATCTCCCCGTTCTGAACCCACTCCACCCGGACCTTTACATTGGGGAACCGCCGGCCAATCCTCTCCAGGGTTTGAGCGAGCCACAACGAGTAGGGCACACCGCCTGGGGAAACCGGCCAGTGCGTCTCCCAGAGCACTATTTCATACGTTTTACGGGGATCGATCCGGGCATTGGGGTTGATCTCTCCCTCACCCCGCGACCCCCTCATGCTGTGGTAAATCAGCAACGCTCCTGCCAGCGCCGCCATAATGACTGCACCGGCCCAGAGCCGCGTACGGCCAGGCAAATCCACCACCCCAAACAGTTAGAGCTCCTCCCGCCCTGAGAGGATGACCAGCACATCACCATCCACCACACCGTCAACAGGGAGGCCGTAGAAGGTTTCAAAACGACGGACGGCTGCTTCCGTATCCTCGCCATATTTCCCGTCCGCTGTGCCTGAAAAGAAGCCTTCGGCACGCAAAAGGAATTGGACGTAAACCACCGGCTGGGACTGGTCTCCAGGGCGGAAGGGCGGCCTGCCTGTATGCCACTCCGGCCACCCCCACGGACCCTGAACTGTTACAGGGGTCCCCTCGGGAACGATTTCCCACAGCTCTTCGACATCCCTGTTGAACATTCGAAAACACCCGTGGCTCTCCGCCCCGCCAATGGACCAATCCTTGTTCGTCCCGTGGATTCCATAGATTCCCCATGGGACATTGAGGCCGAGCCAGCGTGTTCCAAAACCCCCGCCCCAGCCGCGGTCCTTATGGATAACACGCCATTCCCCAACGGGACTGGCCCACCCCTTCTTCCCGACCGCAACCGGGAATTTTCTGAAGGGTTTACCGTCCTTAAAGAGGGTCAGCGTCCGGGAATGAACGTCGATAATGATGTGGTATGGGTTGGCTGACGCGGCGCCAACCCGTTCCAGCGCTCGCACTCCATATAAAACGGAAAATGACAAAACAAGACCTAGCAAAGCCACGAGCAAGCGGGTTGAGCTGTGCACGCCGCGCACCATCGCATCGCCACCCAACCGGAATAGAAATACCCCTAAATGGGTATGTGCAGTGGCCTTGTCACAATGTCTGTGGCGATGATGTTATCTAGACGGGAAATACCTCAACAACACCGGCTTTAGCTCGCGAAGGGCACGGAAACGGTGACTGTACGTTTGGCGCTCTTCAGGGGAGAGCTCGGCAAAGGTTTTGCCCAGGGATGGGACCAGGAAGATGGGGTCGTACCCGAAGCCACCTTGGCCGCGGGGCTGCAAGGTTATTTCCCCCTCAACCACACCCTCGGCGATCTCCTCGATGGCGGAGGAACCATATAAACCAGGGGGTATCGCCAGAACGATCACAGTGCGGTAGCGCGCTGTTAGGTTTACCGCTCCGCTCAGCGTACCACGAAGCAGGGACAGCCCAGCCACCTCGGACAGGAGTTTGCGGTTATTATCCTCGTCCGTGGCCCACTTACCGGCAAAACGCGCCGAATAGACTCCGGGCCGACCGCCGAGGGCATCAACCTCCAGCCCGGAATCGTCCGCCAGGGCGGGCAGACCTGTGTAACCCATCACGGCCCGTGCCTTGATCAGCCCGTTCTCCCGGAATGTATTGCCATCCTCAACGATTTCCGGTATCCCTGGGAATTCATCTAATCCCCGCACTTCCACATCAAGATCGGTGAGGAATGCCCGCATCTCCGCCAGCTTGCCACGGTTCCGGGAAGCCAGCACCAACTGGGACCTGTTCATCTGCTACTCCCAGTGACTATGTATAAGTCGGGCCAGGTCGCCGAGGGCCTCCCTCTGGTGTTCAATCAGGCGCTCAATTCCGTTTTGAGCCATATCCAGCATGTTATCGAGGTGCTCCCGGGAAAAGGGCTTCTGCTCCCCGGTTCCCTGGACCTCGACGACACTGCCGCTGCCCGTTCCGACCACGTTCATATCAACCTCGGCCTGGGAATCCTCGCTGAAGTTCAGGTCAAGGAGGGGCTGCCCTCCCACCACGCCAACGCTGACAGCCGCAAGGAAGTCACGTACGGGCAGAAGCCCGCCATTGCGGGTCGCCGACTTCTGCAGATCCCCCTGCCGGCGCAGGTATTCAAGCGCGTCAACCAGCGCCACGAAGGCCCCGGTTATTGAAGCCGTCCTGGTTCCGCCATCCGCCTGTATAACATCGCAGTCTATCCAGATGGTCTTCTCCCCGATCATGTCCAGATCGACGACCGACCTCAGGGAACGCCCGACAAGTCGCTGGATCTCCAGGCTCCTGCCTGACGGCTTGCCCTTTGTGCTCTCCCGTTGCGACCTTGTAGGGGTTGCCCTGGGCAGCATCCCGTATTCGGCGGTCACCCAGCCGCGGCCTGTCCCCCTGAGAAAGGGCGGTACCCCGGCTTCCACACTGGCGGTGCAAATAACCTTGGTCTCCCCCATTGTTACCAAAACGGAACCTTCCGGGTGTTGAAGAAAGCCCTTGGTTATGGTTATTGTCCTGAGTTCACCGGGGAGTCGTCCATCGAGTCGGCTCATCGTTATCACCTTATTGATTAATCTTTAACACGCCAATAGGGTTAAAGGGCTTCACCTCGGCGATCTCCCGTCCCAGAATGCGGGAGCCCACCTCACGGAAGTGCCCGTAATCCCCCCCGCTTATGAAAAAACGGTGCCTGCCATGCTCCTCAAACAAACAATGGGGATGGGAGGCATCAAAAATGGAGGCAACCTCTCTGGCGGTCTCCGCCGCAGGGTCGATCACGATCAGCCCGGGGAAAAGCCTCGATACATTTTCCTGCAGGGCAAGGAAATGCGTACAACCAAGAATAAGCGTATCTATCCCCTCGTCAATCAAGGGTGTGACGTGTTCAATTATACTCCTGTCCACGTCCCCTATCTCATTTTCCGAGAACCCGGCCTCGACCATACCGACAAGCTCTGGAGCAGGCTGTCCAAAAACCCGAACCTCCGGCGCAATGCCGGCCACAACATGGGAGTAGGCGCCGCTTTCCACGGTCCTCTCTGTCGCCAGAACCCCGATCCGCCCGCTGCGGGACCTGGCGACCGCCATTTTGGCGCCGGCTTCTATTACACCCACAATCGGGAATGGGTATTCCGCCCTTACACCCGGTAGAGCCACAGCGG
>DYIG01000129.1 GCA_020723725.1 Thermaerobacter marianensis
AGGAAGCGCCGTACGTGGAGACGTGCCTCCCGTGAAGGGACCAGCGTGTCACCTCCGGCGTGCCCTGGTCAGAAAATGAGGTAACAGCCCCGAAGAAGCGGCTCAGCGGGGCAGCCTCATCGGCCCCGTCCCGGTAAACCGAGCTCTGGTGGCACTTGAAGCAGATCTCATCGGGGTCGACCAGACCCGGGCCAGCGGTGTAAGGGTACTCCAGAATGTGGCGGTTGCGGGAGCCGTGCGGTCCGCGACGCCCGGCCCCTGAACCGTGGCAGTCGCTGCAATACACTACGCTTGAGGCATCCCAGCCGACGACAAACGAGCCTGGCGCGATACCGGGGTTGCGCCCCATCCCCTCAACCGGGTGGTAGGAGGCGTTGTTGGTATTGAACTCCACCGAAGGGTCGTCTTGCTGGCCATAGGAGAGCAGGGGCCCGCCCGACGCCCCGTAACTGAAGGCAGAGTGGCATTTGTAACAGACCTCATACTCATAATCCGCCGACGATTTGTACACGTAGTCTGGAACCGTCCCGGGACCCCTGTTGATCACGCCCACCCCGCTGACATTCCGTAGAATAGCCAGGAGTCCGGGTTTCCCAGGGAGGCTCCTGCCCACCCTGGCGCTGTTGGCGGCGTGGACATCGTGGCAGTCCCAGCATTCAGCGTGTCTGCCCGCTGACGGCACATCGGAATAGCCCTCCGTATTGGAATGCGCTCCATTAATGTCCTGCACGGGGTGGTAGTAAGCGTAGTCGCCTTTGCTGACACCCAGGGCAGCGGGGTCAACGTCACTATATATAGAACGGTGACAGTCCGCGCAGACCGGGTTGTCCTCCCGGAAATTGAGGAGGTTAGGGTTCTCGGACCCGTGGGATGAAGGCGCATGGCACAAAGCGCAACCGCTTGAAAGGGTTGCCTTCGTTGAATCACCCCACACCGAGTCCTTGTCGTACCCGGTCAGGTTGGTGGTCACCGACCATATCGGCCAGAGGATGCTGTAAGGGACCACTGTCGTGCTATCGGCGATCTCGCGCGGCGGGTTGGCGCTGTGACAGCGCAGGCAGAACCCTGAGTATTCGCCAGGGCCGTAAGGGTAAAGGCTCTTGGTGTTCCAGGGGTCGCTGACCTTATTGGTCTTGGTGACATTATGGGGGCCGTGGCAACTGGTGCACTCCAGTTGGGCGCCCGTCTCCCCGTAGATGTCGTGTCGGGATACTATATTGGCACCATTGAACTGCGACAGGGTGTCCGACCCCGGCAAGACACCGCTATTGTGGCATCTGAAGCAGGCCTCTTCCTCGGCGTTGTTCATCAGCCACCTGCCCTTGGCCGCGTGTTGGTCATGGCAACCGAGGCAGGGGATACCAGTACCGGAAGGCGGCTCCATAATGCTGCGCCCTGTCAAAGGGTCTATCGCATAGACGATTTCATGCACGGAATCGAGCGCCGTATGGTCGCCGCCTGTAAAACTGTAGTAATCGTAATACCCCGGTTTACTCGGGTCACCGCCCCAACCCCGGTCCACGGGGCCATGGCAGGCCAGGCAAAACGCCGCCCCGCCGAATACCTTTTCGCCGGTTAACAGATCAAACTGCCGCAGAAGCCTTGGGTAGACCCCGGTGCCATCGGCTTTTTTATCCCCGTGCACGTTGTGGCAGGCAGTGCAGTTCAGGAAGGGATTGACCATGGGGTTTCCCGTGCCCATAACGGGGTGGAAACTGGTATTCCCGCTCAAAAAAGCATATTGCCCCTTGATGTTGCTGATGGCACCTGTCCCGTCGTGACATGAGAAACAGAGGGAGGCCACCACAGGCGTGGCGCCAACCGGCGCATCCGTGGCAGACTTCAGCCCGCGCGGGGAGTAGGATGAATGGGTGCCGTGACAGATTGAACAGGCATTGGTGATGCGGGAATAAGCGCCGTGAGGGGAATTGAACAGACCTACCCTTATGCTGCCCTCAACGCCCGAGGTATTTGCGAACACCACGGCCGCCGAGCCCTCCACCGAAGCAGGGTCTGACAATGGGTAGACCTTGAATTGAACGCTCACCTGACCGTCAACACCGGTAACAGCCGCATTAGGCGTCAACTCACCCAGTGTAGACCTGAATTCAACCAGCTCACCAGGGATCGGAAACCCCGAGGTGTCGTAGACCAAAGCCGTGATCGTTGAAGTCGTGTGGCCATTGGCCGGTATGGCTGGCGGGGATGCTGTAATGCTCACGTAAGCAACAGCGGCCTGGACCGCTTTTACCCCGAAAAGCGCGCCAGACACTATGGCAATAAGCGTCCACACCACCCTCGCTGCCAGAGGACGCGTTAAACGAGACCCTGTGAACATGCGCTTCCCCCAGAACAAAGAAACCGATTACGCAACTGGCTAACAGTAGTAATCGGTTAACTAGGGTTGATTGTTTTGTCGACGCCGTTTGGGCCAGCAGGCCGGAGATTGGCCTAAGATCTCGCCTCGTTCATCACAGTCCTGTCAGAGGATAACGGAAAGGTGGCTAACCTGATCGGTCGGGTGTGGAACCCCTATAAGATAACCCTGGCCGTAATCCACGCCCAGTTCCTTTAGGATATGCAGCTTTTCCCATTTATCCACTCCCTCACCTATGACCGCAATCCCCTGGTCATGCATTCTCTTCACCCAGTTCCTGACCGCAAACCGATGTTTTTCATTGGTGAGCATATTGGATACACAGGACATGTCCAATTTGACAAAATCAGGCCTGGAGGAGAGCGCCGTCACGAAATCCACCGGCGTGACCATATCGTCCAGCGCGACCTTGAAACCCTCTTTCTGGATCGCATTGGTAACACTAGGCACCAGGTTTCCTTCATTTTTCTCCCTCCAGACCCTTTCCGTTAACTCAAAAACAACATCTTCAGGTTCAAACCCTGATTCCCTGATGGTATTGGTTAAGCGATATTTCAAGCCCACAGTGGAAATTATATCTACATTTATAAATAACTTTTGGCCCTTGGAGAGGGTTGAGGATTTTAATGACATGGCCAGGCGGAGAACCCCTTCATTAAATTCGGACTGAAGGCCTGCCTGTTCAATGGCCCATATCAGAACCGAGGCGTCGTATACTGAGCTGTTAACGGGGCCACGGGCGAGTATCTCGTATCCGAGGATCTTCTCGTTTTGGAGTGAGATAATCGGTTGAAGCAGAATTGTAACCTTGTTCTGTAGGACGGCTTCCCTGGCTGTCCTTAGTAAGTCTTTGCAACGTGTCTCCACCGACTCCACCTTTTCACACTCCCTTTCTAATAAAAGCTACTAAACCATTTGGCTAGGTGGCAAATATTACCCTTTGAATTAATCGTATTTTTAAAAATGTTTTTACATATACTTCCGCAGAAATGATAAGTTTCCCGGTTTCCCCCATGCTTCCGGAAGAAACCCTCCCGTTTACCGATTCCCGTTTTATATTTGAGACCAAATGGGATGGAATCAGGTGCCTGGCCCACAGGGACGGGGATTCACTCATACTTCAAAGCCGAAACGGTTTGAATATGACGGCCTCCTTCCCGGAGATCCTGGCGCTTGGTTCCACCCTCCCCCCGGGCACGATTCTTGACGGGGAGATGATAAGTCTAGGCCCGAACGGCCTGCCCGATTTTGAATTCGTCATGCGCCGTTTCAACGCGAAAAGCCGCGGGATTATCGAACGGCTGAGCCAAACCATACCGGCTACCTATGAGGTCTTTGACGTTTTACAACACGAGGGTGAAGTGGTTATCAACAGGCCCCTTGAAGACCGAAAGGGGCTTCTTTCAAAATTGGAGCTCCCCCCTGCCTGTCGCTTGACCGGCTGGGTGCCAACCGAAGGTGAAAGGCTCTTTGAGGCGGTGCGGAAATTGGGTCTGGAAGGGGTGGTGGGGAAACTCATAGACAGCAGGTATGAACCCGGCAAGCGCAGCCTGTCCTGGCGCAAGGCTAAGAACTACAGGGACGTCGAAGCATCCCTCCTGGGGTTCCGCACGTCCCCTTTCAGCATCGTCGTGGGGGATCCCCCCAGGGACGTGAAGGGGGTGCTGGAGCATTCCATCCCACAGGCCGTCTCCCATCTGGTCATGGAAGCCGCGCGCAAAGGGCTGGCAATTGGCATCGAAGACCGCACCGTTTGGCTGAAACCGTTTTTGCGCTGCCGGGTCCGGATCAGCGGGGTGGCCTGGTCAGGCAGGTTCAGGGAGCCCCGTTTTATAGGATTATCCTCGCCGTTTGGTTCAGAATGAGCGTGGCAGCCATAGCCACCCCAAGCGGTATAAGGAAGGCGAACATGCTCCAGCGCGCCCCGTATTCCCTCCATATGGTGTAAAGGGTAGTGGCGCATGGGTAGTGAAGAAGGGAAAAAAACATCACGCAAACCGCAGTCAGTCCGGTCCAGCCCTGAGAGGAGAGGATCGGCGCCAGCGCGTCCAGACCCCCGGGCTCAACAAGCGTTCCCGCGCTCATGTAACTCATCAGGGTTAAGGGGAGTACGATTTCGTTTGCCGGCAGACCCAAAATGAATGCCCCGAGGATGTGCCCGTCAAGACCCATCGCCCTGGCCGGCAGGTCCAGGGCAGAGGTCAGGTATCCAAGGAGGCTGGCATCCCCCGAACCGGTGTGAACCAGGACCCAGATGACCGCGCCAGCCGGGGCGGCCACGGTGATGGCGCGCCACAATACCTTAACCATACGGTCAGCAATGGAACGGAACATCACCCTGCCCACCTGCGGCACCCGGTAAGGGGGGATCTCCAAGGCGAAAAAGGATGGCAAACCCCTCAAGAGGGTGCGGGAAAGTACCCAGGAGACCACGAAGGTGGTTGTCACACCCGCCAGCACCAGCAGCACCATCCAGGCGGAGGCCACCACCGCCGAGGCACTGCCCCGGAAAGCACCGCCAACGAATATCGCCGACAGGGTCAGCAAGGTCGGGTACCGGCCGTTACACGGGACAAGGGTGTTGGTCAGGACAGCAATCATCCTCTCCCTGGGGGATTCGATTATACGGCACGCGCTCACCCCGGCCG
>DYIG01000001.1 GCA_020723725.1 Thermaerobacter marianensis
TACCTCTAGCGTCGTCAAAGCCCGGGCGAGGAGTCTCGGGGAGCTCTCTGGCCTGTTCTCCCAGATATGCCTCGAAACCTCGGCAGATTTCACACCCCGCCGTAAGAGGTCTGCCACAATCTCATGAGTCTCGGGAGAGGTGTTCTCATAGGCAAAGGAACCCGTATCCGTCAAAACCGCAACATAGATACCGTTTGCCATCGCGAGGTCTATCTCAACCCCAAGATCCTTAATCAAGCCGTACACAACCTCACCCGCCGCGGCCGCCTGAGGGTTAATCAGGTTGATATCACCATAGGAGAGGTTGGACAGGTGGTGGTCGATGTTTATAACCTTGCCGCAACCAGAAAGAATCGACCTTGCAGGGCCGACCCTCTCCGGGTCGCTGCAATCTATCATTATGGCGGCATCGTAGCCGCTTTCCGCATCAGTCCAGAGCCTGAACCTCTCGATGCCGGGGAGGAATAACATGTTACGCGGCAATTCGTCTGACCTGATAAAGGTTACTCGCTTGCCCAGCGTCTCCAATGCCAATCCTAGCGCCAGGCTGGAACCAATGCTATCGCCATCCGGCTTGACATGAAGAAGGATGGCAAAGCTCTGTCCCTCTTTAAGGGCCTCCAAGACCTTATCGTTCATTATCCCCAAAGCCTCCGGCCGGGGATTCGGACTGCCGGGATTGCGCCAATAGCCGCGAGATCCGGTCCCCCTCCTCAATGGAATGGTCGATATGGAAGGACAATTCAGGAGCGACCCGAAGCCGCAACCTCTTGCTCAATTCCGTACGTATATACCCCTTTGCCCGCTCCAGGGCCTCCATGGCCTTTTCCTGCTCATCCGAAGCAGCGAAAACACTAAAATAAACCCTGGCAAATCGCAGGTCATCAGTGACCCTCACCGCCGTAACGGAGGTAAACCCAATGCGCGGATCCTTTAGCTCGTTTATTAGCAGGTCGCTGATCTCCATTTTGATGGCCTCGGCAACCCGCAAGGCCCTGCCCCTTGCCATGATGACCTACACCCCCAGGGAACCGGATCCCTCCTGATTGGTAATCAGTTCCCTCCCGACTTCCTTCTCCACAAAACATTCAATAAGATCGCCAACCTTGACATCGTTAAACCGGTCTATCCCCAAACCGCACTCAAACCCTGCGGATACCTCCCGGGCATCGTCCTTAAACCTCTTGAGGGATGAAATGGTGCCCTCGTGGACCACAACCCCGTCCCGGACGAGCCGGACCCGGGCATTCCTTTGCATCTTGCCCTCAGTAACATAAAGTCCCGCAACGGTGCCCGCCCCGGGCACCCGGAAGGTTGCCCTGACATCGGCGCGCCCTATCACCTCTTCCTCAATCTTGGGAGCCAGCAGCCCGGTAAGCGCGGCCCTGACGTCCTCCAGGGCGTCGTATATTACCCGATATGTCTTTATTTCAACGCCCTCCAGGTTGGCCAAGTCCCGCGCCCTGCCATCGGGCCGGACATTGAATCCCATAATTACGGCCCCCGATGCCGCCGCCAACATCACGTCAGACTCCGTAATGCCGCCCACCGCGCCATGGACAATGGAAACCCGCACTTCTTCGTTCTGTATCTTCTCCAACGCCCCGCGGAGGGCCTCCAGAGAACCCTGGACATCGGCCTTGACGATGACCTTGAGTTCCTTTTCCTCCCCATCCTGAAGCCGCTTTTGGAATTCAACCAAACTAATAACCCGCTTGGAGGCAATGTCCTCCTCACGGCGTTTCACGCGCCTGACGCCCGCCATACTCCGGGCAATCCTTTCGCTGCCTACCACTCGGAAGATATCGCCCGCCTGCGGCACGTCGTCGAATCCCAACACCTCAACAGGTATGCTGGGGCCGGCCTGTTCAACCATTTCTCCGGTGTCGTCCATCATAGCCCTGACCTTGCCAAAGCAAACCCCGGCGATAAAGGGATCCCCAAGGCGCAGTGTGCCCGCCTGGATAAGGACTGTCGCAACCGGCCCCCGGCCACGGTCCAACCTTGCCTCAACAATGGTACCCACAGCGGGACGATCCGGGTTGGCCTTTAGATCTTTCATGTCAGCCACGAGGTTAATAATCTCCAGGAGGTGGTCAATGCCCTCCTTACGCAGCGCGGACACCGGCACATAGACCGTATCACCGCCCCACTCTTCCGGGATCAAACCGTGTTCCGAAAGCTGCTGTTTAACCCTGTCAGGGTTCGCGCCGGGCTTATCTATCTTATTAACCGCAACAATCACCGGGACCTTCGCCTCACGGGCGTGGTTCAAGGCCTCGATGGTCTGCGGCTTAACCCCGTCATCAGCGGCAACAACCAGAATCGCGATATCGGTGACCCGGGCGCCGCGGGCACGCATGGCAGTAAACGCCTCGTGACCCGGCGTGTCGAGGAACACAATCTTCCTGCCATCCGCCTCAACCGCATAAGCGCCTATGTGCTGCGTTATGCCACCCGCCTCCGTCGAAACAACCTTGGTCTCTCGGATTGCATCTAGCAGGGTAGTCTTGCCGTGATCGACATGCCCCATAACGGTAACCACAGGCGGCCGCAGCTTCAGCGTCTCCGGGGCCTCCCCCTCAGTTATGCGCTGAAGGAGCTCCTCATCCGTGGGCTCCTCCTCCGGCTCCTTGATATCCACCTTGGCCCCCATTTCCTCGGAGACGATGGCGGCGGTATCCACGTCAATCTGCTGGTTGATAGTAGCCATAAACCCAAGGTTCATCAGCTTGGTGATTACCTCACCTGCCGACACCTTAAGTTCTTGTGCCAAATCCCCAACAGTAATAGGACCTGTAATCGTGATCTCGCTGACACCGGCCTGGCCCTTTTCACGATCACGCCGACCCTGCGAGATATCCCGGACGTTACCGCGCCGCAGCTTCGCCAGCGAGACTTCCTCTTCCTTCTCACGGTTATTGCGTTTCTTTTCCCAGGGTTTACCCCCACCCGGCCTGCCTGTTGGCTTGCCGATCGTAGGTGCAGGCATACCCGGGCGGGCGCCTGCCACAGCACCCTTGCCCTGAAAAGACGGGCGGCCTCCGGGCGCCCCACCTGGCCCGCCCGGCCGTCCCCCTGGACCACCCTGTCCCCCTGGCCTTGCAGGGTATCTCCCTTGGCCTGCAGGGGGTCTGCCCTGGCCGCCGCCGACCGGGGGTCTATTGTACCCGGCCCCAGGCCCGCCAGGCCTGCCCCCGGGCGCGCCCTGCCTGGGGCCGCGTTCGCCGCCGCCAAACCCGGGACGGTCAGTCGGCCTGGCCGTAAAGCCAGCGCCCTGCGCACGCCCCGTCGGCTTGCCCTGCTGCCCGTACCCCGGGTGTGAGTACCCTGGCTTAGCTTGCCCGCTCCTTACCGGAGTCCCCTGGCGGTAGCCGCTATTGCCGACAGGCCCGTTGTTACCGCCAGGACCACCGGCTGCACCGGGTACTTTATCAGCCTTTCTGGGGGGGAACATCCTTTGGTGCGGCGAAGGCGCGGCATCACGGGACCTGGTTCCCTGGACAGGGGCTGGCCTGGCCTCATGAGTTACATTCCCCAGCGCCACCGCTTCTTCGCTTCGCCTCTCAGGCTCTTTTTCGGTTTGGGAGGCTGCTGGCGGAGCAGCGGAGGCCACGGGCTCCTTCGGTTTGGGTTTATCCTGATTAACGCGGGGGGACTCTTTATCCGGATCCTTCCCTTTCATGAGAAGCCTGATCTTAGCCGCGACCTGATCATTGATCGCGCTCATATGATTATTGATGTCGATGTTCATCTTCTCATTTAAGAGCTGCAGAATCTGCTTTGATTCTACATTCAGTTCCCGTGCTAACTGATAAATACGTACAGGCTTGCCCATGTATCAAATACCCCCCGCAATGATACCTACCATCCGCCCGGGCTAGCTTCCGAACCCGGCCCGGTTCTCGACAAGAGATCCGCCCTGTTTATGGCATGCATTATCTCGCGCCGCAGCACCTCGATTGTTTCTCCGTCAACCTTAATCCTAAGCGCCTTGGAAAACCTTTGCCCCTTAAGGGCCTTTTCAAGACACTCCACGTCCAGGTGAAGATACGCACCCCTCCCGGACTTCTTCCCGGTAGGATCAACCTCAACCGAACCATCGGAGACGCGCACAACACGCAAGAGACCACGCTTCCCGGCTACTTCATGGCAACCGATGCAAGTCCTCTGCGGAACACTCCTGCTAGCCCCAGGCACAGCACACATCCCCTAGTCCAAATCATCATCTTCCCAACGGCGTTCGAACTCGTCATCCGAGTCGTCCGTGGCCACACGCTTGGAACTCTCATGCCCCTTCGGGCCACGTTTCTTCAGAGCCTCGCTCCAAGCCTGTTCCCAAACATCGGACACCCTTCCGGCCGGTCGCTTGGTCAGCCATTCGGCCAGGGCGGCAATGTCGCCACCCTTTTCACCCCCCTCACCACCAGCCGTGCCACGCAAAGCATCCCTCATGGCCTCTTCCGCCACCTGAGATTCACTCTTGATATCAATCCTGATTCCGGTCAGCTTGGCTGCTAAACGGGCGTTCTGCCCTGCACGGCCAATGGCCAAAGAGAGTTGCTGGTCGGGGACGATCACCCGGGCCACTTTCTCGCCCTCTTCCTCCTCAATCGTCACCTCGGTGACACGCGATGGGCTCAAGGCATTAGCGACATACTCCGCCAGATCATCCGACCATTTAATTATATCTATTTTCTCCCCGTTAAGCTCGTTGACCACAGTCTGAACCCTCATCCCACGCTGCCCGACACAGGCTCCAACCGGATCAACCTGATCATCCTGCGACCTCACGGCTATCTTTGTTCTGCCGCCAGCCTCACGGGAGATCGACATTACCTCGACGACACCCTCATAAATCTCCGGAACCTCGAGTTCAAAGAGCCTCTTTACGAGGTTCGGATGACTGCGTGATATAACAATTTGCGGACCCCTGCTAGTCTTTTTAACCTCGGCAACATATAGCTTAATCCTCTCACCCTGACCGTAGTATTCACCAGGAATCTGTTCCTGCGGCGGGAGAATGGCTTCCACTCTGCCCAGGTCCACAAACACATTCCGCCCCTGAACTCTCTGAACCTGGCCGGTGATTATGTCGCCTTCCTTTTGCGCAAACTCCTCGAAAATAAGGTCCCTTTCGGCTTCGCGGATGCGTTGCACAACGACCTGCTTCGCGGTTTGCGCGGCAATGCGTCCAAAATCACGCGGAACCACTTCCCTCTCAACGATGTCGCCAACCTCATAACCGGGATGAATCTCCCTGGCTTCAGCCAGAGAAACCTCCGAGTCCGGGTCATTTACCTCCTCAACAACCCTCTTCTGAACGAAGACCCTAAACTGGCGGCTATCCTTATCGAGTCTGACGACGACATTCTCAGTGGTGCCGAAGTGACGCCGGTAAGCGGAGATCAAAGCGGCTTCAACAGCCTCAACCAGAAGGCCTTTATCTATGCCCCGCTCCCGTTCAATCTCATCCAAAGCGCCTACAAGATCAAAACTCATAATGGCTCCCCCCACTAAACCACCTTGCGCCTCTATACCTCAAAGAGCCTTGCCTTGGCGACTTGCTCCCTTGGGATCTCCCATACCAACCCCGATTCGTCTCTGACAACCACATTCCCATCGATAAGCCCGATCAATTCCCCATGGACCTCCCGAACGGCCTTCGACTCTTTGCCAGGACCATCCGTGCCTGGCGTAACAGAGACATGCGGCGCGATAGGCCCAAAGGTCCGAACCTCAACCCGTCTACCCTTAAAAGACTCGAAATCCCTATCCTTTTTCAGGGGACGGTCAAGGCCCGGCGAGGAAACCTCAAGGAAGTATGACCCGGGCACGGGGTCCGCAGAATCCAAGATATCGGACATCTGCCGGCTAAAAGCCTCGCAATCGTCAAGCGTAATACCCCCTGGTTTATCGAGGTATATACGAACAATACCGCGACCCCCGCCCCGGGAGTATTCAACATCAATAAGCTTAAACGCCATATCATTGGCCAGTGGCAGCGCCAATGACTCAACCGCCACCTCTATCTCCCTGGCCTGTTCCTTGATCCTTCCTCCCGGTCCTTCCAAACAGCCAACACCCCTTAATCACGATAAAAAAGTGGGTTTATTCAACCCACTTTTAAGTCGAACCTGGCAGTTACGAATAGCTCTGCGTCCTCGATAACAACCTACCAAAAGAGTGTATCACCTTTCCATTAGAACAGCAAGCCCGGCGCCTTTACCGCACCTCGACAGGAATAAGGTACGTGGCATCTCCACCAATAGGCGCGTCCCAGGCAACCCTGTACGCAATCACATAATCCCCGGGCTTCAATTCCTTTGTGTCGTAGGTGTAACTTACACCCTTTTCCGACACCTTCAATTCCTTTTCTTCCACAGGCTTATCGTCAGCCGGCATTATACGGTTACGCGGCCTGGTCTCCTGTTTATACATAGATGCCGGATTAACGACGACCTGTCCTTCAGTGGCCTGATAGGTAATCCCGGGAACCAGAACAGTAATTAAATCTCCAACTTTGACAACCTTCTTTTCCGGCAGCTTCGGAGGCCAGCCAACGTTATCACAAAGCAATTCAGCCGCGTCGGAAGGCCAGCACCAGTCTGCCAGAACGGCGCCCAACTCTTGTTTCCCCGAAGTTACCTTGGCAACTGGCGGTTTCCCAAACGGAAAATCAGGCTTTAAAGTCGGCGCCGACTCGACTTTAAGGGGATTCCGATAATAATCGGGGCCGCCAGCCGACGTCTGTTTTGACTTATTACCACACCCAGCCAGCAACAAGGATAGGCTCAGCACGGATGCAGCTATCATAAATGTAGCTTTCCTACTTTTATTCCAGCCGGACCTATTCAAAACGTTTCACCACCATAGTCCTCATAGCCTCGCATCAGTACGTCCAAACAGAGATGCGGTTGTTTTCCCTATCGGCAATATATATCCGATCACTACCGTCAACCACAACCGCGTTCGGGAAGTTGAAGGTACCTTCTTCAACACCACGTTCACCGAACTCGAACAATGGCTTCCCTTCGTTATTAACCACGAACACCTTGTGTTGGAACGTATCAACAACATAGATGCGCCCTCGGCTGTCAACAGCCATACCGCGCGGCAGAACCAGCCCGCCGAAACTCATAATCAACCGGCCTCGGGCGTCAAATTCGTGTATACGCCCGTTATTTGAGTCAGCAACCCAAACGTTTCCGTTATTATCCGGCGCAACACCGAACGGATAGTTGACTTCACCGGGCCCTTCACCTGGGCGGGCAAACTTCCGCACGAATTTGTCGCTCTTATCAAAAACCAGGACCTCATGCCCGAGCGTTGTAACATACATATTGCCCTGGTTGTCTTGACTAAGGGTAAGCGGGCCAACCGTCAAATTACCGTGCTTCTCTTTATCAGGTATTACGCCAATATACTTGCCGTCCAAACCAAGGATCTGAATCCTGCTATTGAGCATGTCGGCGACATATAGTTTATTGTCACGTACCAGCACACCCGTTGGATAATAGAACTCCCCTTGGTCGCGCCCGAGCTTACCGAACTTGGCCAACCATTTGCCATTGCGGTCGAACACCTGGATCTGGTTGTTCTCGCTGTCGGCCACAAACATCCTTCCGTCAGGAGCGATGCTCAACCCAAGCGGCGCCCTAAGAGGTGAGCTGGGCGGGCCATAGATGTCCCTCAACGGACGGGGAGGCTGATTAGTTGCCTCACGAACCCTTTGGGAAATTTCCTGGACCGGTTGAGGAACCTGCCTTTTGAAGAACATGATCCCGAAAACCACCAGGACGATAAGGGCTAATATTAAGGAAATGATAACTACGGTACTTAGCTTAACTTTTTTCACCGTTTCCCCTGGCTAGGCCAGAGATTCACCTCACTTCTTGACATTAGGATTAATTGGTGTAATCTCACCGGGTTTGAATGTGCCTTCCGCTGGCATAGCCGGCAGGTCTTTATCCTTAACCCCCAGCTTGTGCAGGGCATCACGGGCATTTGTGAATGCAGGGTCATACCTGAGAGCATCCTTGTAACTGGCTATTGCCTTGTCTTTATCACCCTTGCCCTCGTATGCCGCACCACGAAGGAACAGCACTTCAACCAACGTGGGGTCGATCTTTTCCACGATGTAATTAAGCCTCTCCAGGGCTTTATCATAATTCTTGGTATTGACGTAAACCTCCGCCAAAGCGTAATGAGGCAGCGGGTTTGCCGGCGCAACCTTAACTGCTTTGGAAAGCAATTTTTCAGCCTCAGCAAAGTTCTTCTGCTTCAATTTAACTTGACCGAGGAAGTAATTTAACTCCTGTTCATCTGGCGCCAACTTGAGAGCCTTAGTATAAGCCTTTTCGGCATTAACGAGATCGCCTTTATTCAGATAGGCGTAACCGAGGTTGGCCCAAGCCTCAACGTCGTTAGGGTCCTTTTTAACATTAAACTCCCACCGCTGCGTCTCAACATCCCAGACCTTTGGCCCTACATAGCCACCACCCCAAAAGAAGCGATAGCCTACCGCGATGGCTCCGGCAACAACAAGCACCAGAGCTAGGAGAATAATAACTATTGCAACCGGCAGGGATACGCCTCGTTCTTGCGATGGCTGCTGCGTCGTTTCAGCCGACATCTCTATTCATTACCTCCTAACACCTGACGTTCCAAACAAGAAGCTTGTTTATTCTTCGCGAATGATTTTTGATTTCCTGTTCAGATCAACTCGAAATTCATCAAATTTCTGCCTTTTTTTTGCATCGATAACCTGCTTGGTTAAATCATCCTTAACTTCTTCGAAAGTAAACTGCTTTTCCGCTTGGTGATCCGTCACCTTCAGGATGTGGAACGCATAGTGACTCTTCACGATGGGGCTTATATCCCCCACCTTCAAGCTAAACGCGACATCTTCGACTTCTTGAACCAGGCCCCCCTTTCGGGTAACATAACCGCGGTCGCCACCATCCTTAACTTTGAACTGTTTGGCCACCTCGGCGAAATCCTTACCTTCTTGAAGGGCTTCAGCTGCCTTCTTTGCCTCTGCAAGGCTATTGACCTTAATCTCAAGGAGCCTTACTCGTTCAGGCTGTATAAAACGCTCCTTATTTTCATCGTAGATCTTTTTGACTTCGGCATTATCCGTCTTTACGTCTTTGGTGACATTCTCAAATAGTGCCCTCTGGGTCATCATTTTGACTAAAATATCCTTTAAATCGGCTTCAGTAAGACCAGCCTTTGTAAGACCGGCCTTGTACTTGGCCTTATCCCCCTTGAAAACATCCTTCTGGAGGTACGTCAACATTTCTTTGTACTGCTTGTCCACTTCTTTCTCGTTTAGCTTAACACCGCGTTTTTTGGCCTCTTGAATAAGCACCTGCTCGTCAATCATGGTGTCAAGGATCTGGCCGCGGGCATTTTGATAATCGGTGCCCTTCAGCTGATGGCCATAGATAAGCTCAAAATAGGCGATCCTTTTTTCAAGGTCCTGCATGGTTATTGGCGTTCCATTGACGCTGGCCGCCCTAGGGCCCTGGTTACATCCACTAACAAAGAGCATTGATGCCAGGATAAGCGCAAGAACTGCATATAGCCCTTGGATTCGACGCAAATTCCTAGTCTCCTTCCACTATGAATACCGCTGCACATATATAAAGAATAGCACTTTTTGCTTATAATGTAGCGCTTTATCTTTTTACGTTAACTATTGCCTATTAATGTAACTATGTCAATGTTAGATCTTTTTCCAAATACCCCGCCTGAAAACGTAAGCAAAGTTAAACTATCAAATATCATCGGATTCGTCGAGATATGTTAAATAGTCATATTGGATAGTTAAACTGAATAAAAAAAGCAGAGGGTCGAATTAGACCCTCTGCCTTGCAACCTTACAACTTGCTTACTTCCAACCCTTCCTGGTTACGCTGTGACACCTGTAGCAGGAGGACGCCATCGGGTTGAACCTCGCGAGGGCGGAGCTCACACCGAACTGAGTCCAGTACTTGGTGTCGTTGACCCAGTACTTCGGCTGGGTTTCGTAACGCGGATCGATGGCAGAGCTGCCCGGGTGAGTGGCTTCGCCATTGCTGCTATTGATGTTGGCATTGTCAGCATCCCTGTTCCAGAGGTAGCCGGTGATGTTATCACGCGACACACCGGTGGAATCGTTCACATCGCCATTGGCGTAAGCAACCTCGATGCGCTCGGAGCCGGAGCCGTGAGGCACGTGGCAGCTCAAGCAGGTCATCATATTCTGCTGGTAGGAACCGGAGGCATCCTGTTCCAGCTGACCTTCGAGCGGGAGGATCGGATCCTGGACGCGGGTCTGGCCTACGCCCTGGCAGCTGGCGAGCTGCAGAGAATTCGGATCAGGATTACCCGCGGCATCATAACCAAACGGGTTGTTGAGGGAGTCATCGTCACCCGTACAAATGTCACCGGTTTCAGCGGCAACCGGACCATCGATGAGTTTACCCTCTTCCCAAGCGCCCATGGCTTCGGTGTTGATCGGGTGCTTGTGCTGGCCAAGGACCTTCTCCATCACAGCGGGCGACCAGTCACCATTCGGATCTTTGTAGTTGGCAAGACCCATGTTGCCGGTGCCGTAGCCATTGCTGTAGGTGAAGTAGCCGATCGGGCCAGTGCCGGAGTTGGTCTGCTGAGCAGTTTGCCAACCGGACATGTTGGTACCATCCGGATAGACATAGTTGTCACGGGCGATGCGGGCTTCATGCCACGCGAAGGCACGGTGACAGGCGGTACAGAAGGTGGTCATACCACCCATCGGCTGTACCTCTTTACAACGTCCGCCGGTCGGTGAGGTGCTGTCTACTACCCAAGAACCTTCCATCGCACCTTCACACGCAGCCTGAGCAGCAGCGGATGAAGCGAAAGCAACCGGGTCTTCGTAGTGCGGATCGTAGAAGATCGTCACAGAGTTACCACCAGAGAGGAACTTGGTGTACATAGCGCGACCTTCCCAGACACCACGATCGGAGCTGGCATCGGTCTTGGAGGTATCAACTTCAGATACGCCACGGACCACGATGTTGTGGCGGTCGTTGATCACGCCGCGAAGGATACGGTAGTTCTTGGAACGGTTGTGAGGCTCGTGGCAGGAGGAGCAAACCAACCAGCTGCCCCAGTTGTAGCTGACATACTTGTAGTCGGTATCCTTCGGCTTGGCCTGGGTCGAATCCTCGAGGAGCCAGCCGCTACCAGGAGCCATCCAGATACGGGCGGAACCGCTGGCGATCTTGTCTTTCAGGCGCTGCTGGGTTTCATCCAGGTTGTCACCGGGGCTGGCGGCACGCATCACGTTGTGAGCAGAGGTGAGCTGCACACCGGAACCAGCCTTGAGGCGGTCACCGAACGGACCGGCAGCAGCATAGGCCTTGTCGGCCCAGCTATTGCCGAGGCGGACATAGCCACGGACCTCGTCGTACTTGGAACCGGTACCATCATGGCAGGTTCCGCAGAGGTCGGTAACGGTTGGACCCTTCAGGAGCTTCTTGGCCTTGGAGCTGTGGAGCCCGTGACAGGCAGTACAGGCGTTGGTGTACTCGGAGTAGTTACCGTGCCTGTTCTGCGTTGGCGGGAACGCAGCTGCCACAACATACTTGTTGAGGTTCGGATCCACGTCGGTGCTGGCGCCTACATAGTAGTAGTACTCTTCGTAAGCAGCCACGCTGGCATCATCATAGGTAACGTAGGCGTACCTATCATTAGCCCACTTATCGGTGCTCCACTCAGAGCCACAGGAGTTGAGGGTGGCTGTCTGAGTGCCACTGGCATCCTCAGAAACACTAACAGAACAGCTTGAGACGGCATTAAAGGAACGGCCATCATTACGCGTATGCTTATAGACAGTGTAGGTAACACTAGAACCGGTATTAGATTCAACGGGGGTAAACATTATGGTAACTTTAGACCCTGTATCGGTGCTGGAGACGATTGCTCTGGTATCATCAGGCCCGGCCTCACCGGGGACATCGCCGTTTGCACCGGCGAACGCCGCGGAGGCAAGGAGCAGAGAACCAAGGGCTACTAGAGCGGATAGCAGGAATTTACGCATTATTAAAGGGGCACCTCCTCTAAGATTTTGCAAACTAATAAATCGAACTAACTTATGGAATGAACCACCGTTAGACATTTCTCATTTTCACCTCCTCTCTGGCCTGAAGCGGCGTACCAGGCGCAAAAGAAACACAAACAAATAAATAAGAGTCGCTCTCTAATTAAGCAAAACGGCGAAATATATATCGAAATTTCTAGTTGCTTAATTTAGGCACAAAAATTGGACAGAAATACCTAGTCCTCAAATCTCATTTTAACCTGAAGTGCATGGTTGTCAAGGTATTCTGTGGATAACGACCTTTTAATTGCTAAAAAGCCCGGGAGATGCTAATATAAAGAGGATTTAACCTAGTACTTTCTGTTTATTTTTTATTAGTTTAATTGACGTGGCCCGATTTCTAATTTAAGGAGTCACGCATATGTTTTATTCTCTATTGCTTAAGAGCAAGAGTCCAAAGAAACTTCTGACCCGCCAAGCATCCATCCTATTTTGGTTTGGCGTCTTTTGTCTTTATATCATTTTCATTTCTTCTGACAACTCATTGGCATTGAGCGCCAGCCCCGGATTCGCAGGGGAACTCGGACCTGTGGACACAAAGGCGATTGTCAACCGGACCAGTGGAGGGAGCCTGGCGGTGAAGGTATTGTTCACCCCTGATAAAGGCGCCGGTAACTATTCTGTCTATAGATATGCCCTCTACGGGGCCGACAACCCCTCGAGCCCCGCGAATATATGGAAGCGATCCTTTGACCAGCAGTCGGCTTGCACTGTTACCGGTGTTGGGTCTGACACAGATCTAGGGGTAGTTACTTACGTGTATCTGGATAACGGATGCACCTCATCCGGCTGGTCTGTGGATGACCAGTATAAATATGTGGTCTTTACGGATCCCAATGTTGAGGCATATAACGAGTACTATTACTATGTGGCATATGAAACTGACCCAACTGCAGAACCCATCCCTCAGCCCGTATTCAACAACGGGAACTGGGTCCCATCGGGCCTGCATGACCTGAATAGGTATGTGGTGGCAGCAGCCTTTCCACCGACCCAGACACGCCATGGCAACTATTCGGAATATACCAATGCCTGCAATGCATGCCACGGTCTGCACAGCTCAAAGCACGTAAAACTGCTAAAGGGGCCAACGAGTACTGACCTTTGCGGGACCTGTCACGATGGTACAGGATCAAAATACGATGAAGTGCGTGGCAGGGTCCGGAAAAGCAATAGCTGGGCTGATTCAGAGTATGCTGCCGCAGGACCCTTTGGTAACCGGCTAAAACACAACAGCGGTATCAGCACAACTTCGGCTCACAACGTCACCCGGGTCAAGTGGGAGTTTGTGCAGAATAACAATGAGATGGGCGACATGCTGGATGACTCCGGGGCCTTTGATTTCTCAGCGCGGATCTGGCAGGCGCCAGGTTATTACTATGGCGGGGATTCCGACTCCCCGAAAAAATGGCTCTCCTGCATCTCTTGCCATGAACCCCATAATAAATATAAGAATTACAGGCTCTTAAAAGGCGAGATCAACGGTCGCAAGAACATCATTGTGCGAGGAGTCAGTGCTACCAACGTTTATTCCGGCGACGGCAACCCCTATGAGAGAGGGGAATGGGAAAAACGATACATGTACACCAAGTTCCTTTCAGGTGGAAACAGCACCGACAGCACCGTAAGCGGCATGGGTGGCGTTGTTTCCTTCTGCACCGCGTGTCACTCTGCCTTTGCCGTGGGAGCCAGTTCACAGTCTGATCCCAGCTTGGGGATATATGTCGCCCCCACAAGCGACAACTTCAATTGCAGCGGCGGGGATTGCACGAAGAGTCAGGACCAGGTTGCCTCAGACGCCGAACGGATCCCACCCGGGACCCACAAGCACCCTGTCGGGGTGGAGGCAGCCTATGCCCCTGCGGTAGATGGGCCGCTCAACGAATTTGGTGAAGTCTGCACCATGAATAAACAGACTGCGTTAAGCGATGACTGCAAGCAAGGTAGGGTAATCGACCCGATACTGCCGCTGGAAGGCCAGAAGGAATCAAAATCTGGCCCTACGGCGTATCGTCGCAACCTCGTGATGTGCTTGAGCTGCCATGTGCCACATGGTTCCGGTTCAGAACGACTTGAAGTAGCATGGAAAAACAATAACCTCAATGACACTCAAAATGGACTTCGTGATGCTATCACCGGCTACCTGTGGAACCGGAACGTTCCCGACCAGAGCGCCATGGGGAGCCAGGAATACAAGCACCCTGATTCGCCAGGGCAGGCCGACCCGCAGTTTGGCACAGGGTCACAGGAACCCAGGTTCTGGGTTGCGAACTCACCCTACTGGACGCAATACGGCTTCAGTTCCGCATTGTCACGGTTCAATCCAATGGCCTCCGCATGTTACCGCTGCCACAGCAGGACTAAAAAGTAATACTAAAAAAAGTAAAAAGTAATACGAGGGCTACCCGTTTTTACGGTCTTCCTGGCTGCTCTCGGAAAAGGGGTCAGTGTTTCTTATAGGAGAGGCGGCGGTGTATAATTTAACGACGTTTCTGCCTGAATGCTTAGCGTTATATAGAGCGGCATCGGCACGCTCAACCAACTCTCCAACGGTGGATGCATCGTCCGGCATAACGGCTATGCCGGCGGAAATGGTGAGGATCCCATTTGGCTGGGACTCCTGTCCCTTAAAGGGGTGTTCTTCAACTGCCTCGCGGATCCGTTCGGCGACTCCGTATGCTTCAGCCCGCGTGGTTCGAGGGAGAATAATGCCGAATTCCTCCCCCCCGTACCGGCAGACAATATCCGTTTCGCGGCACTTTTCCACCATGATACCGGTGATCTCGCGTAAAAGCCGGTCGCCCTCTCTGTGACCATGGGTGTCGTTATACCGCTTGAAGTGGTCGATATCGACCATAATAACGGCAAGGGACGTGTTTTTATCTTTGGCTTCCTTTAATAACTCCTCGAGCCGTTCGTAGAAGTAACGGTTGTTGTAGGCGGTTGTCAGGGAGTCCGTGTAAGAAAGACGGGCCAATAACTCATTGGTGGAGGCCAATTCCTTGGCCGACGACTCCAATTCGCGCTTCATGATAAGCAGCTTCTCGTGCAACTGAACCATTGTGTTGAACCGATAGTACCCAAAGACATAAATGGCGCTGAACACCACATGTATCCAAAAGGTCCCCATGTGAGGCGAACCGAGAAGCTCACGCCAGGCAATTACCGTCCCAATACCGTAAACGACCAAACACCAAACACTTGCCAATACGAGGTGACGAGTGCGGGATGTCAGGGAGTAAACCGACAGTACCTGCGCGGCAGGCATAAGCCAGAAGTCTTCCATTTCAGCAATACCCTTGACCATCCATAAAACAGTAACGACGGTATCCAATATAAAAGATACCGCCGTTCCATAACCAATGACATACTTCTTCTGAAGGCAATACTTGGTTATAAAAAGGCTATACGCTGCTGTAACGAACAGCCAGGCCAATGTTATTGTTAAGTAGTACCCTGTGGCCAGTGCAGCACGGCCTCCGGAAGAGACCACCACCGGTAACAGGGCAATGCCAACGCCAATCCACTTCCATATTAATGCAGTACGGACGTCGGTTACTTCCAAAGCCATTCTCTACACCCACCAATAAACCTCTATAGACCAACACATTATTGTATCGGGTACGAGACGGCGAGTTACAGCGTTCTCTGCTAGAACTTTTTAATTTTAGCTTTTTCTCTCAAATCGGCTATATACTTATCCCAGGCCGCCATCTTTTTCTGTTCCAGGATACCATTCGTTATCCTGTCCCTCACCTCTTCAAAGGAGAATTCCTTTGCGGGCTTCAACTCTTCTACTTTAATAATGTGGTAACCAACCGCACTCTGGACCAGACCACTGGTCTGCCCGGCTTCAAGAGCGAAGGCAGTGTCCTCCACTTCCTTTACTATCTGCCCGGACCCTTTATAGAACGGTCCCATCAACTCACCCGGGGGAGGGCCCTGAATACCGCTGCTCCCACTGACCCCTGAATGGGTGGAATCCTGAGGTATGTTGGGTTTTTCGTTCTGGGGGGCATACTTTTTGGCGACTTCGACAAAGTCAGCCCCTCCCTTGAGTTCATCTAGGGCTCTCCTGGCTTCCTCTTCTGTGGACACCCGTATTTCGCGGTATTTAACAGACTCAGGCTCACGCATCTGGGCCTTATTGGCCTCGTAGTACTGCCTGGCCTCGTTCGGATCGAGCTTAATTCCCCCGGTGACCTTCTCATGAAGGCTACGGATTATCATTTCGTCCTTGACCATAGCCTTGAGATCTTCATCAGTGATACCCGCTTGTTTCAACGCCATGTTAAGCCGTTGTACCGAACCGCCGTAGGCCCTATCCCTCATGATCGACTTCAACCGAGTGGTCTCTTTGCTTACATCCTCATCTTTTATCCTGATGCCCTGTTTCTTGGCCTCGGCAAGGGCAACATATTCGTCAATCATTTGTTCAGCCATGGCCGAACGGGCAGGACCCATCTCACTTCGGCTGAACTGATGCCCGTAGGCGATCTGAAACAAAGCGAGTCTCTGCTCGATCTGGCGATCGGTAATCTTCTTATAATTCACACTGGCGACCGGGTTGCCAGCGCTCTTCTTACCACCACCGTTTCCACCGCAAGCAGTCGTGACAAGAGCCACAGAAAGGGTTAAAACAAAAAATAGAGCCAGTTTATTCTTCCGCAAAGTATATAACTCCCTTTTTATAAAATAAAATCACAAAATAAGCCCCCCGCCAGCAGGAGGCAACTGGTTGTTAACATTATAACATATCGCAAATTGGACACCTTAATATGACCAGATGGAATTTCTGTTATTCTCGCGATCGGCAATGTAAATGCGCTGGCCATCAACTACTATGCCGTTGGGGAAGTTCAACTCGCCGGTGCCCAAACCACGCACACCAAAGGAAAATAGTTCCTGGCCCGCCTGGTTGAACACCAGCACCTTGTGGGCAAATGTATCGGCAACGTAGATACGGCCCCGTCCGTCTGCATATATCCCCCTAGGCAACACCAACCCGGAAACAACCAACCGCACCCGTCCGTTGCTGTCAAACTGCTGAATACGTTCATTGTTGCTATCCGCAACCCAGACTCCACCCAAAGGGTCGGCCGTGACGCTGAATGGGTAGCTCATCAGGCCCGGACCATCACCTGGTCCCCCTATGAACCTGACAAACCGGTCTTTTTCATCGAAGACCATTATTTGATGGTTAACTGTTGCGACATACGAGTTGTCTTTCCCATCCTGACCCAAACCGAGCGGACCCACTTGCAGAGCCGGATCTTTGGCAGGGTCGGGTATGACAGCCTTAAACTGACCGTCCAAAGTGTAGATGTTAATACGGCTGTTGAGCAGGTCGGCGACGTAGACGTGGTTCTTGCGGATTATTACTGACGTGGGAAAATAAAGGTCCCCCTCCCCACGCCCCAGTTTGCCAAAACGCGTCACCCACTTGCCATCCTGGTCGAAGACCTGAATCTGATTGTTTTCGCTGTCAGCGACGTAGATGCGCCCATCGGGCGACACAGCCACACCCAGCGGGCCACGGAGCGGCGAACTGGGCGGGCCATAAATCTCATTGACGGGCTGAGGGGGCACACCCATGTTTTCCCTTAGATCACTAATGTACGCGTCCAATCCAGGCGGGGATTGCTGCTCTTTATAATAGTAAAGCATTATAACACCCGTAATCAGAACGAGAACCAAAGCGATGTTCAGGGTAGCCCCCAGAGTCAGCCCTCTGGAACCGCTTCCGCCTTTCCCCCTCACCTGACAGACCCCTCTGCAGGCACGGCCTTGCTTCCGGCTGGTAGTGGCGGCAACTCGGAATCATCTATACCCAAATCATGCAGGGCCCTTCTTGACTCCTCATACCCCGGATCAAAACGCAAGGCATCTTTAAAGCTGGCGATGGCCTTTTCCCGTTGCCCCTTCTTGAGGTAAGCCTTCCCCCTCAGGTTTAGGACGTCGGATAACGTAGGATCGATTTCCTCCAGGATATGGTTAAGCTTTTCCAGAGCAAGATCGTATTTCCCCTGTTCGAAGTAGACCTCGGCGAGACCATAGTGGGGCAATGGGTTCAGGGGCTCCCGGAGCGAGCCTCGAGTAAAGAGATCCTCCGCCTCCTTCAGGTTTCCGGTCTTCATCTTCACAAGACCGAGGAAATAGGAGACCTCAACAGCAAGCGGGTCCAGTTTCTGAGCCTGCCGGTAGGCCTCCTCAGCCTCGGCGTATTTCCCATCTATATAAAATGAATAGCCCAATTGCACCCAGGAGGCCACATCGGTGGGGTCCTCGATGACAGCCTTCTGCCAGCGGGCAATGTCCAGGGCGGCCCGATTGGGCCCCTTATACCGAGGCCAATAAAACCGATAACCCACTGCGACCCACCCAAGAAGGGAAAGGCCCCATATCCCCAGAATGATGACTGCTGAAAGATAAACAGGTATCCTCTTATCGAGGATTCCCTTTGCATTCTTCATGAACGCTTCCCCATAACTCAATTTTATCTTTCTAAGCCATAATAACCAGCCGCAATAATTAAAGACATGTTCCTTTATCGACAAATTTCGCCTAAGGCTTGCTTCATCCTTCCGCCCCCATATTTTTCTACTCTTTAACCAGTATCAACAATCAGGGAGACAAAAAAGCGCCCGCGATCTGGCGGGCGCCTTAAGAAACATTTTGATGCAACCGTTAGTTAGTTGTACGGCTGTGACACCTATAGCAAGCAGAGGCAAACGGGTTGAACCTCGCGAGCGCAGAACTGAAGCCGAACTGCGTCCAATAGGGCGAAGTATCGACGAACAGATCGGGGCGCTGAGACCCTGTGCCAAACTGCGGGCTAACTTGACCGGGCGAGCTCGGGTGCTGGTATTCGCTGCTACCCATGAAGCTTTGGTTATTGACATCACGGTTCCAGAGGTAACCGGTGATGTTATCACGTGAACCGCCTGTTGTGTCATTCAGCCCGTTGTTCTTCCATGCCACCTCGATCCGCTCAGAGCCGGAACCATGCGGTACATGGCAGCTCAGGCAAACGACCTTGTTCTTCCAATACCCCTGCTTGTCGGAACCACTACCGTCTACACCTTCAAGCGGGAGAATCGGGTCCATAACGCGACCCTGCTTACAACCGGATTTTACGGAGTTAGTAGAACTGTTCCAAACACCATATACATAGCCAGTTATGCTGCCAGTGCTATCGGCAGGATTCGGCGTACAAATGTCACCGCCACTGCTAATCTGACCCTCGATTACAGGAGCCAAGTAGGCCTCGACATCGACCGGGTGCTTGTGAGCACCGGACGGGACCCTGTCTGAACCTGGATCAGTGCCAGGGTATGGGTCGGTACAATTAGCACCACTTCCACAATCGAAGTTAGTGCTCTTTGGTGCGGCAAAGATGATGCTGGGATCGGTAATGCTCATAGTGGAATTGGCGCGCGGCTCGACGGCAAACCCAACGTGGCACGCGGTACAGAAGGAGACGATACCGCCCATGGCTCCACCACGACCAGCCGGGTTATTGGTGAAATTGTTATTGGTATCGCTACCACCGCTCAGGTACTTGGTGTACATGTAGCGCATCTGCCAATCGCCACGCTCATTGATATTGGCGTCATTACTATAAACATTGGTGGCACTGACACCGCGGACTACAATGTTCTTCCTGTCATTGAACTCGCCGCGCAGGAGACGGTAGTTCTTATTCTTGTTATGCGGTTCGTGACAGTTGATGCAACCTAGCCACCTCTTGGAATCATCACCGTTACGGGAATAGAATCCAGGCGCCTGCCAGATGCGAGCGGAATTTGCAACAACAGAACTCGTGTTAAGGCTATCGCCTTGCGGGTTATCGTTCGTCACCAAGTCAGAACGCACCCTCATAACGTTGTGAACAGAGGTGGTCTGGACACCGGAACCTTGCTTTAAGCGGTCACCGAAGGGACCAGCGGAAGCAAAGGCCCTATTGCTCCAGGTCGGTCCAGTCCGGACATAGCCACGAACCTCATCGTATTTAGACCCGGTACCGTCGTGACAGGTACCACAGAGGTCGGTGCTAGTCGGAGCCTTGAGGAGCTTCACATGCTTGGAACTGTGGAGACCATGACAGGCATTACAAGCATTGGTGTACTCTGAGTAGTTCCCGTGCCTTGTTTGAATCGGCGGGAAGGCAGGTGCTACGACATACTTATTAAGATCAATCCCACTTGAATTACTGGGGAAACCACCGCTGTAACCACTATCAGAGTCATCCACGAAATAATAGTACTCTTTATAAGCCTCTACGTTTCTATCAGAAAATTTCACATAATTATAGGTATTATCCGTTCCCCAAGAGT
Source organism: Thermaerobacter marianensis (assembly GCA_020723725.1). Taxonomy (GTDB): domain Bacteria; phylum Bacillota; class Sulfobacillia; order DYIH01; family DYIG01; genus DYIG01. Next base: position 20,467 of record DYIG01000001.1, read on the forward strand.
ACTTGGTATTATCCACCGAGTTGCAAGTACCCAGGGACATGCTTGTAACAACGCCAAGCTGGGTATCCACGCTGGCAGTCACTTGGCATTCCCCGACTTTGTCGAACGTCCTTTTCCATAGGATGCTGTCAAAAGGAGTCGACGCTCCGGCCAGGTTATACCTATACACAGCGTAGGTCTTGGTGCCGTTTTTGGGAGTAAACATAACGACTACCTCGGAGTCGTAAACACCATTGGTTACAGTCCCTAAGGTATTTACCACTGCCTTGGTGTCATATGGCCCGCTTTGCCCTGCATAACCGACAGCTAATGCAGCGGGAGCGATAATAAGTAGGGCTAGGAGAATAAAGCTAAATATAATAGCTGTCTTCTTAGATTTCACGAACAGGACACCTCCTCGAATATCTGTGAGGCCATTAGTCCCTTTTCGCGTGTTCATCCGTTTTCCACCCCCTTTCCCGCTGTTTTTAGGGAGTAAATGGGACAGCATAAAACCGCCCCATCTTACTGTTTAATTGAAAGGTTACCAAAATAGATACCATTTACGATAAAAATACAATGCCCACAAAAATAGCTAGTACACCTGAAATTCTAGCATTGCAAACTATTTATGGCAACAGATTTAGTGTTGTAAAAATGGAGGAAAGCTAGTACGCAGGCCTCCAATAAACCCAATCCTGAACGGTGTGGCAACCTGTTTGACAACCCGATTCCGGCCAGTTTATGGCCTGAATCGCAGGGCCCGTTGGGTCAGTCCACAGCAACCTCGGCCACTGCGAGGATCCGTGGGTTGTATGGCAGTTGCGGCAGCTATTGCCCATTACACCCACATGGTACCTGTGAAGGGGCTGTTGGTAGACCTCCCCTGTAACGTCGCCCCAGAATCGGCTTAGCGCCATGGGGGCAGGACCCGGTATCTCCAACGAAGAATAGACGGACAAGTAAACCGAGGAGTTGTGGCAGTTAAAGCAAATCTCGTCACCGGTCATTGGCCCAGTAACCGGATAGGGGGCCGAAAGGATCCAACTGTTTTGAGACCCATGGGGCGAGGCGCCCGTGACACCGCTCTTGTGGCAGTCGGAGCACATCGTCCGGCTTGTATATGACCAGTTATTACCGTTGCGGTCTGTCCCTGTAAAAGCGTTTGGCCGTATGAAGTTATTCTGACCCGCCGCCTCCACAGGGTGGTAGCTAGGATTGGCCGGATTGAATTCCAGGGCTTTGTCACTGGCGCCGGGCTTGTTCCAGTACCCAGAATGGCACTTGTAACAGATCCTGTACTCAAAACCATCCGCCGGGAAGTTTAATGCCCCTGACGCCGACCATGTGTACCAAGGGGTTTGTGTCCGGTCAACCGTTACATGAGATACGTTACGAGTAGGGTCCGCTTTGGTTGCTGAATGGGGGTCATGACAATCCACACATTCCGAGTGGCGCCGGTCGTTGGCAGGCAGATCTGCAAGGGTCTCTGTGTCCAGATGGCGTCCAGCAACTGTCTTTACCGGGTGCGACGAGGCAAGGTTCAAGTCAGAGTCCACGTTTTGATGGCAGGACAAGCAGCCGTTCTCTTCCTGGGACTTGGTTAGACGATAGAAGGTATCCTTGCCGTGAGTATCGTGACAGGAGTTGCAGGCCATTCCCTGCCCTTGCCCCACCTGTGAAAGAGCATGAGACGAAGTTTCCCAATCAGGCCTTGATATAACTAACTTAGAGCCTGAACCATCATGACAGGTGAAACAAACACCTGCTAAGTCTTGCACTTTAACTAGACCAACTTCAACAGAGCTATGCAGGCCATGGCAAACGGTACAGACCTTCGTGTTTTCAGTATAACCACCGTGGGGATTCTGCCTGGGAGGAAACGCACTGGCAACCGAGTACCCCTCAGGGTTATTGTTAAATCCCTCGGGGCCTGTTACTAAATAAGATACTTCCTTATCGTTCACGGGGTTTGTCTTATCCTCGAGAACTAAGTAGTTTGAACCTACAGTTTCTTGATGCCATACAAAATTAGCATTGATGGTAGAAAGCGAACTAACAGCCCACTCTCCACCAGACCACGTAATCTCCCCTGTCCCCACCCAGTTGTAGGCTAAAGGATCAGAGGTGTCACGTTTGTAAACCTGATAAACAACCTGGGGCTCTATTGGTAGGATATAGACCTTTAATACATTATTTAGGCCAACCTGTATCCTCGGCTGGACCGCATCAACCTCATAGGTTGTAAGGGCAAACAAAGCAAAACCAACCACTAAGGCAAGGATAAATGCCCATCCATACAACCTAAAACCCCTGATGTATTCGCTAAGTTTTCGAACAGAGGGCTCGTTCTCGAATCGCCTCACGTTTGGGCCCCCGATTAAGGTTTTCTTGGAAAATTGCGATAAAATATAATCTAAATACCAATATACACTTATGGTATCAAATCCCCGGAGACCCTGTAAAGAAGCTCGTACTAATACTCGAATCCTAATAATAAATAAACGGAGTAACCCATGGCTCCCCCGCCAATACTCAAGTTATATCAGATATATGTCTTTCTACCTACCCCAAACGGATATCCGCGCATTTTCCCTATCAATGATATAGAGATTGCCAGATGGCCCCATTGCGATCCCGTTGGGGAAGTTGAATTGTCCACTTTCCAAACCGCGCTCTCCAAATTGGAACAGTAGCGAGAACTGGTTACCGTCAATCCCCACAACTGTGTGTCTTAGAACATCCACTACGTAAACCCGATCCTTGCTGTCTATAACTATACCGCGCGGTAACACCATATCATCCGCAATAGCCTTTATAGCTTTTCCGGTATTAGGGTCTAACACCTGAACCATAGCGTTATTACTGTCTGATACCCAAAGTCTCCCCTGGGAATCAAATGCCAGCCCGTAAGGGTAGTTGAATTGGCCAGCCTGTCGGCCTGCGCGTCCTATCGTTTTAACGTAGTTGTCATTTTTGTCGAATACTAAGACCTTATGGTCCAAAACAGCAACATAAAGGTTCCCATCTTTATCCTGTGCAAGTGAAAGCGGACCGACCTCTAAGTCTTTATGCTTATTCGGATCCGGTATTTGGCCGATGTATTTCCCGTCCATGCCTAAAATTTGAACCCTATTGTTACGCATATCGGCAACATAGAGTCTATTGTTACGAATTAGAATATCTATGGGATAGTTAAATTGAACTTTGTCGCCACCCGTCTTACCAAACCGAGCTACCCAACGACCATCAGAATCAAACACCTGAATCTGATTATTGCCAGTATCTGCCACGTAGATCTTCCCGTCAGACCCAACCTCGATACCTAGCGGGGCTTTAAGGGGAGAACTGGGTGGCCCGTATATATCCATCTTATGGACCGGGGGCTGATTAGAGGTTTCCCTGAAGATCTTTACTACATTGGTTACCGGCTCTGGCGGCCTGTTTTGGACATAGAAAATTACAAAACCTAGGGCGGTCAATAACGCCACAGCTAGACTTATGTTAATGGCCGTTCCCAGTTTAAATCCCTTAGACTGACGCATATTGAATATGTTTCCCCCTACTTCTTTATATTTTCCTGAAATGCAGGGCTCGTTGAATGAACCTGCCGTTCCCCAAGTGCGCCTGACGGCATTTGAGGGAGATCAGATTCCTTTAAACCATTGTTCAATAATGCTTTTCTTGCTGCCTCATAAGATGGATCCAGTTCCACAGCCTTTTTATAGCTGGCTATTGCCTTGCTTTTCTGGCCTTTCTTCTCGTAAATCGAGCCCAAGAGGTAGTGAACATCTGAATAAGTAGGATCAATATTCTTGATAATATGGTCCAGTGTCTTAATAGCTAAATCATTTTTCCCTGATTCAGCATAGGTTATAGCCAATTGATAGTTAGCCAATATATGATTTGGAAAGTCTTTTGCCAACTGCGTTAAAATCTTCTCTGCCTGCGAATAATCCTTTTTCTTTAGATAAAGGATTCCAAGGAAATATCTAGCCATTGGGTCATTCTTTTCGATTTGGAGTGCTTTTTTTAAATACTTTTCAGCCTCAATAAAATTACCTTCAGCCAAATAATTGGACCCTAACCCCACAAGGCTATCTTTATCATTTGGGTTGTGTTTTAGATTATATTGATATTGAGCCTTTTCAATCTCAATACGACTAGGTGAACGGTTTTCTTCCCAGAAGAACTTATAGCCGACTACAATTCCCAGAATGGCTACGACAAGAAAGCTACCAATAATCATTGCCCATGCAACGGCCGGGGATATAGTCCTTTCCTGATGGTTAGGGCTTTTTAGTTGAGTTTGTTTATCCACTATCAACATATCCTCCTTGGTAGCGTAGCCATCCTATAAACAGACTCTAACATATAGATTCTAAATATATTTGGAGAACCCTTTCGCTAAGGGTTGTAAGTTGTTTCCTGCCAATATTAGATCACCTTAAAAGATATTCGTAAAAGAAGAACCTTTTGTCAATAAAAAGGAGCCACCCGTATGGGTAGCTCCTTTTAGTTAATGCTTTAACTCTCGAATATATGCTATTTCGTGCTGTGACAACGATAACAGGCGGACGCGAACGGTTGGAACCTACCGAGTGCAGTGCTACCGCGGAGTGCATCGCCAGCAGCATCAAAGCGGTCATAAACGTTATCACTATTATTATCGCCGTTGATTAGATAAGCGTCATTAAGACGGCGAGTATAGCTAGGATCAGTCGCATCGTAGGTCCCATTCAGATTCCCATTGGCATAAGCAACCTCGACCTTATGGGTAGACCTAGTACCATGCGGAACATGGCAGGTTATGCAAACCACCTTATTCCCGTTATATGTGGTCTGGGTCCCTTCCAAGGGTACATATTTCTGAGCTGCAGCATCGCGACCCGCAGCTTCAACATCCATGACTCTGGCCTGATTGGTGCTAGAGCCAAGCGGATCGATATTGAAGCGCCCTCCACCTTGAGTAACCACGCGATCAGCAGTCATTTCCATCATATGCCGCTTATGGCCCCAAGTCCCGTCATTCGGCGGAACCTGAGTTTGCGTCGTACCATCATCGGTAGTTGTAAACTCCCTATGACAAGCAGTACAAAAAGCGGTTACACCCTTAGACCCACTCGCCGTGGCAGAAAGATACTTACTAAGCATCTTGGAATTAGGAGTGTTGAGATCTATCTCCGCAACGCCCCTTACTTTTACCCCTGTCCTATCTGCTACACTCATACCATAGTCGCCACTGGTAAGAATGTCTCCACGCAGTAGCCGATAGTTCTTGAACTTATTGTGCGGTTCATGACATGTTGCACAGGTAAGGGCATCATTAGCAGTGCTACCCCCGTTCTTTGGATCAGTAAGGTTCGTAGAACCCGGCGCTGACCAAACATAAGCTGCATTGGACCCTACAGAACCACTTGCCGCACCCGCACCAAGGGTTAAGCCAATTCGATACACATTATGAACGGAGGTGGCGTCACCACCAATCGTAGTGTTTGGATTACCAAATTGGGATCCAAAAGGACCAGCAGCAGCGGTAGTATAGGAACCCCAAGTTGCACCTGTGCGTACTATACCGTTAATCTCATCGTACTTAGAACCCGACCCATCGTGACAGGTGACACAAAGGTCGGTCTGAGTAGCAGCCTTCAAGAGCTTACCAAGACCAGAAAGGGTACTCACGGAACTATGCAGGCCGTGACAGGCTGTACAAGCGTTAGTGTACTCACTGTAGGAACCATGCCGGGTTTGGGCCGGAGGGAAGGCACCTACAACCGTATAAAGATCAACCTGGGTTTCTTCGGCTGCCGGAGTAGCCGTTTGAGCATATTCGGCAACAAGATAGTAATATTCCTCGTAATCTGTAATCGGAGTAGCGTCGTTTGCGGCATCCGTGTAAATTACATACCCATATTGATCAGTGGACCACCCCGCCGGAGTACCTTGAATAACTGGTGTTCCTCCAGTAGTTTGAACGACCGCCGAACTCTCAAGCACAAATTTACGGAGGTCATCCTTGTCATGTCGATAAACAGCATACTTTTGCGTGGCGTTATTAGTGGGAGTAAATATAATTTGAATATTACTCCCGTAGGTTGTACCAACAACGTTGGTCCTTGTGTCCGTTGGATGCGCAGCGAAAGCCGCTCCAGCGAAAAGCAACGTACCAAGCATTGCGGTAATAAGGGCAGAAACCTTCTTATTAAAACTATTAGCTGCTTTTTTCGTTAATATATTTAGACCAACCACTTTTTCACCTCCTGAAATTAGTCGGCTTATGTCCCCTAATTTCATAGGGCACCTCCTTTCTCGGACGGGGAGTTATAGCCTTACCATCTATATGCCACCCGGTTTTAATCGGGCGAGCAGGCAACGGAACCAAAATAAGCAATATTTCTGAAAAACAAGACCACTGATGGTAATTGTAAGATGGAAACCCGGTTTTGACAAGACTTTTCACCATTTACCTAACTAAATAGGGCCAAATTTATTCGTAGAATAGCTAGCTATTTTTTACGTTTTCCGCTGTTGAGAGAGTGAAAATTACTATTATTTCTGGTGGCAGTCCTGGCAGACGGCGGAATTCGAGGCTCGTTTCAGGGCGCTCGAACCCGTGATGCCCGCTAAGGCTTCACGTGAGTCGGTGTAGCCTGTTGTGGGGTCGATTTGGGCGTTTTCAGTGCCATTGGCCGCCCCGTTAAAATTGGCTACCGCCTCGGTGCCGCCACGGGTGGTGCCGTGGGCCAGGTGGCAGGTAAGGCAGATCATGATGTTCTGGTTGTACTGGTCGCCTGTGTGCGGCCCTTCAAGGGGCAGGGTGGTCGTGAGGGGCCGGGAGTCCTCGAAGGGGAGGTTTGCTCCGGGGTCCCAGGACATGCCGTCGTAACGCACATCGGCGTAGCTCGCGGGGCTGATGCCCACCGGGTGACGGTGGGTTCCGGGCACGCCGGGGATAGTCTTGTCGACACTGCCCGGACGGGTATCGCTGTAATAGACATGACACGTCACGCAGAAGTCGTTCATTCCATATATATATTGGGTTACGGAGACGGCGTCGCTGCGGTCGGGGGCCGTCCAGCTAACAGAGGTAAAGGCGCGCACGCGGGCCTGGGCACCGTTGAGGACACCGCGCAGAGAACGGAAGTTGGTGAACTTGTCGTGGGCGTCGTGACACGAGGTGCAGCCGAACTCCTCCTTCCAGAGACCGGTCAAGGCTGCGACCGCGATGGTGCCGCTCCCCGGCGCGTCCTTCACAAACACACCACTCATGTCGTGTACGGACGTGGTGTCCACCTGGGCCAGGTTGGAGAGGTGCTTGCCGAAAGGCCCCGCAGGGGCTTCGGTGTGGGTCATCCAGCTGTCCGAGACGCGAACCCGCCCGTTGGCTTCATCGTACCTGCTGCCGGTCCCGTCGTGGCAGGTCATACACAGGTCCTCGATGGTCGGACCCTTCAGGAGCTTGGGATGGCTCGACGAGTGCAGTCCGTGGCAGGTGTGGCAAGAGGCGTTGTTTTCGTTATAACTGCCATGCCGGCTCGGGGTGGGCGGGTAGGCGGCCACGACCTTGTAGTCCTGCAAACGACCTGTGAAGTCCCCCTCTACAACGAGGTAATAGTACTCCTTGAAATCCTCCACGTTCACGTCGGAGAAGACGAGCATATTCGGGAAAAGCTCATCGTTGTCCGCCCAGGCGCCATCAGGGATAACGGTGCTAAGGACCAGGCGACCGCCAGCATCCGTAGTGGCCCAGGCAATACGGGAGAGATCCCGGCCATCTTCATAGGCGTGTCGATAGACGGAGTAGGTGACATCCGGCCTGGGGGTGAAAGCCAGACGGACCTTGCCTGAGGTTGCGAAAACCTTGATTTCCTGGGGGCCGAGATAGGAGGTGTCGAGTGCTGCGGCATAGCTGGACAGCAAAAGGGAAGCCGCACCGGTTACAGCAAGACCGGCAAGAATAAACGCTACGACCCCTACCCAAAGCCTCCGAATCACTTCAAATTCCCCCAAACTGCCAGAGTGCTACTCATTCCTCCCGAGCACTCCATTTATCTACATCGGCAACCTTGGCCCCAACCCTCAGTAGGCCGGCGTCCAGGTATAGGGCGCCGGTACCGAGTGGCACCCCGCTGTGCAGGACGGGTTTGCCGGGTCCGTTAAATCCAAGGAACTGATTCCCCTCGTCTGATCCGCAATCAACAACCTCGGGTACTGCGCCGATCCATGCTCAGCATGGCAGTTCCAGCAGGAGCTCCCTTGCTGACCCACATGTAACCCGTGCAGCGAAACGCCTGGCTGACCGGCCACCGTTCCGAAGAAGCGGCTGGCAGGCTCGGCCGAATCCCCCCCGTCCTTGTAGACGAAGGACTGATGGCACTTGAAGCAGAGTTCATTAGCCGCAACGGGACCTGGTCCGGCCGTGTACGGGTACTGCAGGATGTGCCGGTTGCTCGAACCATGGGGCCCTTTCCCGCCCGGGCTTGAGCCGTGGCAGTCGCTGCAGTAGGTCTTCCTGAAGGCGTCCCATCCGTTTGTAAAGGATGCAGCCGAAATATACAGGTTCTTCCCTTCCGTCTCCACAGGGTGGTAAGAGGCGTTATTCGGATTGAATTCGACAGAAGGGTCCCCCTGCGAGCCGTAGGACAGGAGGGGCGGCCCCTGGGATCCCCAGCTATAAGCTGAGTGGCACTTGAAACAGACCTCATATTCGTAATCAGCTGAACGTTTGAAGATATATTGGGGCTTGCTCCCAGGAGCCCCGTTAATAACGCCTACGCCGCTGGCATTGCGCAGGGTGGAGAGAATTGCGGGCGCGCCGGAGCTGCGGCTGCCACTCTTCACACGGTTAGCCGCGTGAGGGTCATGGCAGTCTGAGCATTCCGCGTGCCGTCCGGCCAGAGGCATATTGGCATAGTTTTCGATGTTCTCATGCATGCCATTGACCTGCTGCACGGGATGGAAATAGGAATAGTCATTGTATACCACCCCGAGGACCGTGGGATCCGTTTCGGCATAAACGTCTGCGTGACAATTCATACAGACGGGGTTCTCTTCGTTAAAGCTCAGAAGGTTCGGGTTATTGGAAGCATGGGATCGCGGAACATGGCAGAGCGCACACCCGTTCGGGTCGTCGGACTTGGTGGATGACCCCCAAACGGAGTCCTTGTCATACCCCGAACCATTGGTGGTAACCTCTAAGGATGGCCAAAGAACGGAATATGGCACCACATTCAAAGCATCAAAATTCTCCCTCGGCGGGTTCGGCCCGTGACAACGGAGACAGAATGCCGATGGATTCCCCGCAATGGTGAACGGGAAGGTCAGCTTGGTGTTCTGCGGATCGCTCACCTTTTCGGTCTTGGTCACGCTATGCGGGCCATGGCAACTCGTGCACTCGAGTTGGGCGCCTGTCACCCCGTAGACATCGTGACGCGATACCACCCCGGGGCCATTGAACTCCATTTCGATATCCGACCTGGGCATTACCCGTGAACTATGGCACTGGAAGCAGACCTCTTCCTCCCCATTGCCGGGGTCGGCGCCACCTAGGGGCACTTCCCCATGGGATGCTGAGTTCCTGGCAAGGAGCCACCTCGAGCCAGAGGCATGCTGGTCATGGCAGCGGATACACGTTACCCCTGTTCCTGACGGTGGGTCCATGGGGCGAATCCCGGTGTCCGGGTCCACGTAATCAGTGCTATTATGAACGGCGTTAGGCGCCGAATGGTCGCCGCCCGTGAAGCTGTAATAATCATAGTACCCGGGCTCCCCGGGGTTGCCGCCCCACTTCCTGTCATCCGGCCCGTGGCAGGTTAGACAGAATTCCGGCCCGCCAAAGACCTTGATCCCCCCGGCGGACCAGTTGATCTGCCGGAGCAGCATCGGGTAAACCCCTTTTTCGGGGGCGGGTTTTTTGTCGCCATGGACATTATGGCAGGCCGTGCAGTTAATTAAGGGGGTAACAAGGAGGTTGCCCGTACCCATAACCGGGTGATAACTGACGTTGCCCGAAGCATCGCTGAATGCGGCTTTAGTGTTGGAAATAGCACCTGTCCCGTCATGGCAGGTGAAACAGAGCGGCGCCACCACCGGAAGTGAACCGGATGGCGGCTCAACGGATTGCTTCAGGAGCCTGGGTGACGTGACCGAGTGTATGCCGTGGCAAACGGAACAGGCGTTCGTATTGGAAGCATACTTGCCGTGCGGGGAATTGAAAAGCCCCACGCGCACGCTGTCCTCTGCCCCTGCAGCGCTAGCTTTGACAATGGCAGCAACACCTTCGATTGATTCCGGCGGTTCGACCGGGTAGACCCGAAGAGTAACAAAAGCCTTGCCGTCTGGCCGGGTAACAGCCGAGGGCTCTGACAACTCGCCGATGCTGGTAATGAAATTAATGGTTTCCCCAGCCATGGGGAGGCCTGAATTGTCATAAACCAGCGCGGTAATGGTCGTTGTGGTCGACCCGTTGACCGGGATGGCCGCCGGAGATGCAGTGACCTTGATTGTTGCCGCAAGGACATTGTTGATCCATTCGGCGGAAATAAAAATTGACAGCACAAGAATAACCAGAACCTTATAACAATTAAAAGAATTCCGGCCTGGCCCGACCCCACCGCGCACCCGACCGAAAACCTTGACATCGTCGGGCGCCCGCTTGTCGTACGCCTCCTTATACATTGGCCGTCCCCTAACTAAAATAAGAGTTTATACATCTATAATCCTTTCTAACATTGCCATTTAAGATCAGAATTAACTAAAACTAAGTAACAATTAATTAAATTGTACTATTTATTCAATAGCTTTCTATAGTCAGACTTTACCATGGCATTGTGAATCTCCCTGGGAGCAGACGATGGCAACCCAGGCAGAGGAAGTCTTTGTCACGTAGCCACATCCTCGGGTTATTTGAGCCATGCGGCTGGTGGCAACTGATACATGATACTGGCTGGCCCGTAAGAGGGTCAGGTATGGGACCGTAAACCCTATGGGACTTGTGCAGATCAATTGCACCCACACGTGCCTGAGGCATGGAGTGACATTGCAAGCAAAGGTCGGCGAAGGGCTGGGTTGAGCCAACCGGGGCCTTGGCCATCCTCGGGTAATCGCTCCCGTGCGGGTTGTGACACATCGTGCACATCGCCTGGGAGAAAGGCGGGTGCAAGACCGCCATATTCATGGCTTGTGCTACCGTGGGGTGACAGTTCATACAGAGATACGGCATAGCAAGCCTTGTGTTCTTGGTGTTATTGGAAGCATGCGGTACATGGCAGCCAAGGCAGGCGTTCTGTTGATAGGGTGGATGCTTTACCTTGGCCTGGCCATACCTCAGGTTCATATTGTGGCAGGAAAGGCACAATTCAGCCGGTTCAAGTTTTAAGTCCATTAGCTGATCAGAGGCATGAGGGTCATGGCATCCGGTACACCAGCCGTTTTTAAACGGGATATGAACACTGGACATCTGAAGCTGCTTAGTAATCTGCTCGTTGGTGTCGTGGCAGGATGAACACACCTTGTCCACGCTCATACGCAGCAGCATACGGTTATTCGGGTCAACCGAAATGGTGTTATCGGCGGAAGCAGGGTGTGCGACGTGACAGTCCAGGCATTTCTGTTCGCGGAAAGGCAGGTGCTGGTTTGCCCTGGCCATTAACTGGTCGACGCGAGCCTGATGGCAATTTACACAGGATGCGTTATCCTGCGCAGCCGACACTATTCCACCAGGAGCCGGCTGCCCAAAGATGTCACCCCAGGTTTGATACCAGAAATCACGGACTGGGGGCACCGTTATGGATATCAGCACCACGATAAGAAGGGCTATACCTGCCGACAGGAGACGATTGTCGGAAATGTAACTGGCGGCCTTAGCGACTAACCCTTGCCAAAACGACAAAACCCCAAAACCCCTTCCTAAGCTGCCGCTACTCCTTGGCCTTCTTGTCGGCCATCCTCTTATCCTCAGCTTCCGCACGGAGACGTGCCGCTTCTTTTCTAGCCCTGGCAGCGTCCTCGGTAAGCCCCGTTTTTTCCAGGGATTCGGCCAACCAGTCCTGAATAACCGCCGAATCCGGGTTCAGTCGAGAGGCTTCTTGAAGAACCTGCACAGCATCTTCGTACCTATTACTACGCCGATATGCAATACCAAGGCCTACATAGGTTGCACTTGAATCCGGATTCAGCCTGGCCGCTTCCTTTAGAGCACCCTCGGCCCGTTTCGTATTGCCAAGATCCAGATAAACCATCCCCAGTAAATACCATACCGTGGCTTCACCAGGGAAAAGCCTTACCGTTGATTCGAGAAGCCGTCGGGCGCTCCTGTGCCCCCCTGCGTCTCGATAGAGTTCAGCTAGCCTAAGGCGGGTTTGAAGGCTTTCAGGATCCGCGGCCAATTCAGCCCTTAGCCGCTTCATCTCGCGGGCCTGGGGTGAACGGTCAAAGAACTGCCCGTAGACCCAAGGCCAACCAAACAAAACAAGCATCCCTGCTACCAGCAACCCTATGCCAACCGTATGTGCCCTTCTGCTTACATCCGGGTCGTTTAACACAGCCGCTGCTCTTTCCATATCCACTCACCAGAGAAAGGTTTCTCGATATAAATCGGAAACTCCAGGCATCAGCTTAACCTCCACTCCCTGACCCGGAGGAAGTTGGGGAAAGCCCGGGTATACCTGCTGGTGGCGGCGGTGGTTCAATCCCTTTGGCCCGCATATCTGCGCGGAACTTCTCTATGAGCACCTTTGCAGTCTGCGAGTTGTGGCAAACCTGGCAGTGGTTCGTCTGGTGACAGTTATAGCAGTTGCCCTGAACCGGCCCCTGGGACTTTACATATTGATAGTGTTTAGGCAACCAATCGGCCGCCGGTTCATGCTTGCTCTTGTCAGGCGGGTTATGGCACATATTGCACCATATCTTCTGAACAGCCCTCTCCTCAAGGTCTGTGGATAGTTTCTTGACATCGGGTTTGTTGGGGTTATGGCAGACTCCGCAATACTGGAAATTGGCCAGAGCCCCTGTTTTATGAATGATCCGCCAGATGTCGTTGTGCCGCGCGGGCCTGTTGTTCATATGACAGCTCGAACACCAGAAGCTGTTCCTGGCAAATAGCCGGGCATCTTTAGAATCATCCAGGTTGGGGTCGATCTTTTGCGGCGCGTGACACCCGGCACACATACCGGGGCCCATGGATAGCGCCTGCGGGCCATGCCCCTTCAGCCAATCCTCCCGTGGTTCGTGGAACCCGGGGAGCATCTTGGCCACGTGGCAGGTGGAACAGGCCATTAATTTTGGCGGCCAGACGCCCACCTGTTGAACCTTCCGGTGACATTCCAGGCAGGTGTCCTGTTTGGGCTTTGGGAAATCCAGCTTTCCATCCTCGGTCTTCACACCGTGTATAGCGCTGACATGGCACTTGGAACAACCCACCTTCTTCTGTGCGTGTGTCTTGTGTGCCGCTATGTGCATGACCCCTTCTTTGGGCTTATCGTCCTTGAACTGGTGGCACCCGCTGCAAGCAGTGTCAGGGACGTCATGGCCAGGCTCCTGCGCGGGTGCTCCTGCAGCCAATGCCTTAACGGCTTCCTTTTTAGGATTCTTGGCATCCTTTCCATTTTTCTGATCATTATTACCAGGATTATCAGGCTTCAGGGTCCAGGATTTATCCATCAAAGAGGAACTAACCACCTTGGGGTCCTGGTGGCAGGAAACGCAACGCAAACCATAATGCGCGGCTACCTTGGGGGGCTCTTCCTTTTTCTTGTCTTTTTTATCCTTAGCCTTGTCTTTGTTCGCCTTGGCCAACAAATCACCGAGTTTGTCTCCGCCATGACAAGAGGCGCAGGTCGCGGGAACGGCCACTTTGTTGACGGCTATCGCCGCGCCCAACATAGGCGCCAGTACCAGGAGAAAAAAGGCCACCGGCATGATGTAAAACGTCCAGTTTTTCTGATTCCACCGGTGGGGCGTCCCGTACATGGTTACACCTCGTTTACTTTAGGCTGGCCAGATAGGCCGAAAGCCCGCGAATATCATCTGGTGATAAAGGAAGAAACGGCATGGCCGGGAATTTGACAAAATAGTCCACAAAAAAGGTTTCCAGCCATTCACGGGTCCTTTTCTGGCCTTCGGCAGTAAGCTCAGGCCCGTTTGTCCCGCCAACATTTCCAATCTTATGACAACTCTCACAGTTGAAACGATCATAAGCGTTTTTGCCAGTCTCTATCAATTGAGCATCCGATTGCTGCAGGGTCTGATTTCCAAACCACTCTTTCTCCTGCCCGGGGTTGCCGCCCCTCCCGGCAAGGAAACGAGCAACATCATAAATCTCCTGATCCGTGAGGTTTTGCGGAGGCATGAACTTTTTCCCAACGTTAACAGGGTCACGGAGGAGCTGAATAAACCAGGACATGGTGTATTTCCCTATGGCTTTATCAATGTTATCCGTGCTCCCGAAACCAAAACCCTTATAACGGTGACAGGAAAGGCATTTGTCATTGACGATCTTCTCACCCGGAAGCATCTCAGCCTGAGGCTTCTCCGGGGGCATTTTTGGGGCTGAATCCGTCGGCTTATCGGCTGAATCACTGGCCTTATCGGATTTGGAGGTTGCGACTTTATCCCCTGACTTGCCATCTGTCTTCGTTTGGGACGGCTTATCTGACGGGTTGGTTTTGTCGTTAGAAGCGGCTGGCTTGGGTTTTGCGGTCCCCTGGGCTGATATGGCCTCAGGGGTCTTAGGGGTTAGACTCCAAACCGTCAGGACAGTGCCCAAGCAGACGACAGAGACGAAACCCACCATTACCCAGGCGCCTATGCGTTTACGGGCATCCGAAAGCCAGTTCGTTTTTTTGATAATAAATACAAGGGCAACTACCAGGACAATTGAAACAGCCACTGTAATGGCTTCCCACAGCCAGAGAAAACTCCAAGCGCCGGGACCGGCGGGGTAATACAACACCATGGCTGGCGCCCCTACGGCCACCAGAACCCCACCCAATACAATCAGAATTGCTAAAGGCAGGGGAATACGGCTAGTTTCTTGACCTGACCTGCCCCCTCCGTACAATTACAGCTCCCCCTCCAACAAATAACCCCCCATTTACAGGGAGGCTTACTCTAATGGACAGATAACAGTTGCCAGAGCAGGAATGCGGCGCCAAAGACAACGCCAGACAAACCGCCAACGGCCATGGCTACCCCGCTAAGGGTGAGATCCTGCCCGGCCGCCCCTTTTCTCTGGACAGAAAGCACAAGTGCTATGAAGGCACTTGCCAGGACGATTAGCACGATGAGCATAGTCGACAAGATAAATGTCACCTTAACCCAAGTTTTAAGCACTCAATAAAGAACTAAAATACCTTCTGGCAATATAGAACTATTATAAGTCAATTCTACTTATGATCGGATAGTTTGCCAATAAGTTTAATTAAGGCTTATAGCCTATCACCCTAAATTCTTTAATGCAAAAATAATTTTTCTGAAATTTTCCTGCAAAGATAAAAAGGATTTTAAAGAAGGATGTAGAATGTGGTTTCCTTGTTGGGAAAAGGGTTAAAACCCTGTCCCATTTAACACTCCAAATGGGGTGGAGAGGGGGTGCACGATAGTGAAGAATAGGAAGCTTTTGCTCCTAGCCATGTCCGCGCTCATGAGCTTGGCTCTGGTGGCTGCTGGTTGCGGTCAGAAGAAGGCTGAGGCTCCGGCTCCGGCTGAAGACAAGGCTGCTGCTGACACCGCGGCTCCGGCTGAAGACAAGGCTGCTGCTGACACCGCGGCTCCGGCTGAAGACAAGGCTGCTGCTGACACCGCGGCTCCGGCTGAAGACAA
>DYIG01000002.1:0-7590 GCA_020723725.1 Thermaerobacter marianensis
GTTCAATTGATAAAAAATGGAACCAGGAGCGAAGGGAAATTGATTTTTGGAACCAGGGTTAACAGGTACGTATGGTTTGCTTTGATTTGTGGGGTTGTTACCGGGATATATGCATACCGGTATCTTCGGGATGCCAGTATACAGGTTCCTGTAGTGGTAGCCGCCAGGGATGTGCCGATAGGGACACGTCTTAGCGCGGAGGACATCAAGGTGGGGCTGGTATCACCGTCTTCCATACACCCCTCCTCATTTAGGTCGCTCTCGGAAGTGCAGGGGAAGATAGTTTCTATCCCACTCGTATCAGGTGAGCAGATTCTGCGGCAGAAACTCACCGGCCGATTGGAAGGGCTTGCCGCATTGCTCTCTGATGAAGAGGCGGGAATGTATCTGGGGTTGGAAGGACGGGGATATCCGCTAGGTTTGATTAAACCGAACCAAAGGGTTTCAGTTCTTGCCGTGATGAAAAGGCGCGGTTCAGAAAACCCCGACAGCAGGTTCATTTTGTACGGTCTTAGGGTATTGGACACTGACGGTGAGCAGGGAAGGGGTTCCGGCAGGGGTGAATTGCAGGGTATTACTGTGGCGGTAAGACGAGGTGAAGCAGAAAGGCTTGCTGCCGCTATGGAAGGCGGTCGCATTCACGTTTTGTTGGACGGTGCCCATCCCGTGGTTGGTCAAGGCGTTGGTGATGTAACAGGGTACGAATTAAACGTGACAGCCCCGCCTGATTCGGAAGAAACAGATACCGTTGAATTCCAGGAGGAAATAATGGATGAAAGGTAGCGTTTTCTTTGTGGGTAAGGACCCCGAGTTGTTGAGGAATCTCCTAAATACGGGCCTGTCTATTAGCGGATTCGTTCCGGATCTCCATCAATTCTTTTTGCTGCAGGGCAGGGGTAGTGCGGGTGTAATTATCATTCAGGAGAATGCTATAGCTCAGTTCGATTTCGGGCAGGCCATAAGCCATGTGAAGGAGTTTGCTCCCGGGTCAAAAATCATTTTGCTTAGCCCGTATGAATTATGCCCGGACCCCGAGTCTCTGGGGATAGAGGTCTGCTTTCGGCCTCCTTATGAGCCCGCCAGGATCAGCAACTGGATCAACGAACAACAGGCTGGCCTTGATCCCAAACCAGCGAATCTATGGTCAGGTTGTGCCAAACCTGTCTACCATGGTGAGGAGAGTTTGCCACGGGCTGAATGGTACCGCATTGATACACCCGCTTGGGGGAGCCCGGGTACGATTCCAGGTGGAACGGTTTCCGGCCCTTCTTTCACGCGGCGTGGCCAGCAGACAATCATGTTCTTGAATTCAAAAGGGGGCGTTGGCCGAAGCTTTCTCTCGTTTCAACTCGCCAGGGCGCTTTGCTCGACGGGGTTAAGGGTTCTGCTTCTTGACCTCCACTTTTCCGCCGGGGAAATGGATTTATTCCTTAATCTAGACAATCACTCGACCATTATAGATTTCCTGCCCTTCCTGCAAGCGGGTGATGATGAGCCCCTGAAGCGGTTTAGTTTAAAGGTGCCATCAATGGGATTTGACGCCTTACCGGGGCCCATCAAACCCGAATTAGGAGAACTGATTGAGGTTTCTCATGTGGAGGCCGTTGTTCGATGGGCGCAAAGACAGTATCAGATAGTGGTCATTGATACGGGTCCGAATTGTACTGACGAGCGTGTTATTGCTGCACTGGCATCGGTGGATAGGGTCGTTATCGTCCTAAACCCTGATCTGTTTTCTCTGAAACAGGCTCGTATGGCTGTTGATGCGTTACAGGGGCGCAGGGTTCTGGTTCGCAACAGGTTAATCGTGGTTGTGAACAAGGTAGCCCCTGGAAAGAGTTTGGCGGCTGAGGATGTATATCGAGTCCTTGGGCTCTACCCTGCTTTGGGTATACCTGAAGTGTCGGGGGGCAGCGGATATGGCGCAGGCCTGCGTTCTCTCTTTCCTTCAAAGGATGACACGGAACTCTCCCAGGCCATGGCGCGGTTTGCCGCCATCTTCAATCCCGGTATGCCTGGAATTCAAGGGCAGGGTGATAGACCTGAAATTGGTTTGGTTATGCGTTTTTGGAGGAATGCTCGTCGCATACCGGCAAAGTTGAAGGGGCAGAGGCTACAATGAGGCACCCTATATTCCCGCCGTCGGAGGAACTGGTTAACCAGGTGAGAGAGGAGGTTTTAGCCACCGGTGGCGGTTCTCTGCCAGGCAAGGAACACGTGCGGCAATTGGTGGCAAGGAGCCTCGTTCAGTTATTCCCTGGTTTGCCGAAAGGTGATCGTGAATCCCTGATTAATGCCATAGTCCATGAACTGGCGGGACTTGGGCCCCTGGAGGTTCTGTTGCAAGACACGCAAATCACGGAGATCATGGCCAACGGTCCGGACGCAATATTCGTGGAGAAAGCCGGTGTAATCCAACGGGTGGATGTCTCCTTTCGTAATCGTGAACACCTGGAGGATATCATTCAACGCATCGTGGCAAACGGGGGGCGTCGCATCGACCATTCCACACCGTTTGTGGACACGCGGTTGCCCGATGGTTCGCGGGTCAACGTGATAATTCCGCCCTTGGCTATTGAGGGGCCCTATCTTACCATCCGGAAGTTTAGCCCTGCGGTTCTTAAACCCTCGGACATTGTGGCTTCCGGCGCTTGTTCTGAGGCAATGATGTCTTTCTTGGAGATGGCGGTTAAGGCCCGTTGTAATCTGGTCGTTTCGGGGGGAACGGGGTCAGGAAAGACGACTTTGCTTAACGCCTTAAGCACCTTTATTGACGGCAGGGAAAGGATCATCACCATAGAGGATTCTGCGGAACTGAAACTCCGACAGGGGCATGTCCTGAGGCTCGAAACCAGGCCGGCCAACATTGAGGGGAAGGGCGAGATTACGATAAGGATGCTTCTCCGGAATTCCCTCAGGATGCGGCCAGACAGGATATTGATTGGTGAAGTCAGGGGTGCGGAGTGTTTTGACCTTTTGCATGCCTGGAACACCGGGCATGAAGGGAGCATGAGTACGGTTCATGCGAATAGCCCGCCGGAGTTATTGTACCGATTGGCTGGTATGGTCATGATGGCGGGCGAACGACTGCCCCATGAAACGGTGGTGCAGCAGCTGCTAATGGTTTTGGACGTCATCGTGCAGCTCAAGAGGTTTCCGGACGGTCGGCGCAGGGTTACCAAAATCACGGTTCTGGAAGGCTCGGATGCAAGGGATGCATTTAAAGATGTCTTTGCCTACAGGGGCCACGGGGAGGAGGGGATTGGTCAGTTTGTCTGTCTGGATGAAGGAGTGCCAAAACGGATTTCCGCCCGTATAAGTGGCGGGAGTTAGTTGGGGGGATGACACTGGATCCTGCAATTCTGGTGGCAATCGGCTTGGGAACCATGGTTCTGTTTGTTGGTTTGATTATTTCGGAGGGTGTTTCAAGAAGGCGCACCGCAGCTAGATTTTCACCGAAAAGCGCTTCTGGTTCCTGGTTCAGGCCAGGCGGATTGGTTGATGCCTGCTTTGTATCCTCCTCCGTAAAAAAGTATCGCTCAGCCAAGATGCGGAAAGAAGTAGAGGCCACTCTTGATGAGGTTGTCCTCGAACTTGCGGAGGGGTTGAAGGCGGGGGAGAACCTGTGCCAAGCCATTAACCGGTTGGCCAAGTCAATGAGTGGTCCATGGGGCCGTTTACTGGGGGAGGTTGTGGAAAGGCAGTCCGGTGGTATGGCCCTTATCGATGCGGTAAGGTCGCTTGAACGCACAGGGAGCCGCTCTGTTGAATTGCTGGTAAGGGCTATTGAGGTACAGATGTGGTCCGGGGGGAACCTTTCTGAGATTCTGTTGAGGCTGGTTGAAACCATCAGGCGAGATCGCAGTATGGAGGGGCAAATAAAAGCCAAAACAGCCGAGTCACGATGGACAGCCTACCTCCTGGCAGGACTCCCTGTAATCATGGTTTTTATCATGGGGCGGATTCAGCCTTCGTCATTTGAGACCCTTTATTCCGAGCCCGTTGGGAGGATAGGCCTGCTATACGCTGTTTTGTCATGGGCTGTAGGTTTGTTCTTTCTCACCAGGATTTTGCGTTTTGATTGATTTTATTTGTCGTACCCGGGAGGGAGTATGGAGCGAACCGTTTTCTTTGCCGTCCTGTTTGCCACAGGGACAACTCTCACCCTGTTGCTGATCTTTAAAGCAATGGCCCTTTGGGGTGACCGGGTGCCTCGGCAGGTTTTAGGGACAGGGGGATATAGAAAGGGATACAACGAAACTCCAATACTTGCGTATCGGATTCCTGTCTTAAATGCTTTGATCGCACTCCTCCAGAGAAAAGAGAGACTTGTGTCAAGGGTTTTGGGGGCACAAGGGGCGAACGATTCGAGATCGCGTGTCCGGGAGTTACCCTTCCTGATCGATCTCTTTGTGGTATGCACGGACGGTGGCTTAAACCTATTGCAAGCAATAGAGAGGTTGTCAAACCGGGTTCATCCCAGCCTTCAGGGGCTGTTGGAGATGATTTTACGGGAGGTTAAGCTGGGCAAACCGCTCGTTGACGCCGTTGAGGGAGTCGCCAGGTCTATGGATTTTGAAGAGTTGAGGTTGTTTTCCAGAGGGCTGAGATTGGGACAGGCCTTGGGAACACCGATCAATGAAATCTTGAGGCAGACTGCTCAATTGATCCGGGAACGCGCTAACCAGGCAATGCTGAAAAGGCTATCCCTGACCCCTTTGAAACTCACTGTTTGCGCCTTGCTTTTCTTCTACCCCCCGATCTTTGTGGTTCTTGTGTTACCCCACCTGCTCGCGTTCATTAACGGCTCATGGTAAACGGAATGATGGAGTGTCCGGAAAGGGGGTGTCGGTGTGAATTGCGTTGCATTTTATAGCTGGTGGAGGCGTCTTTGGGTGCAACTCCTGGGAGACGCCCGTGGCGCTACGACTGCTGAATATGCTCTATTGCTCGCGTTGGTGGTAGTGATACTTATTTCCTCTCTTAGTGCTTTGGGCAATACGTTGAACGGTAAGCTTCAAGGGATCATTTCAAGCCTCAATACGACCCAATAGGGGCTCGGGGGTGTATCGTGGGTAGGCGTGGCAGGACTCAGTGCTGTTTGTTGAAAGACCAGAGGGGCGTGGCGGCTGTTGAGTTTATCGTTGTAGCGGGGCTACTCGTTTTTATCCTTTTTGCGATAGTCGAAATGGGTTCGTTGTTTAGCACTCGGATTCTCCTCATTCAGGCTGCACGGGCGGGTGTTAGGCAGGCCGTCATCGATGGTGGGGCTTCAGCGAAAGCGGTGGAGGTCACTAGAGAACAGTTAAGGTTAGGCGGCTTGAACCCTGAGGCGTTTGATATAAATATAACCCCTCGTAACGCGAGCTATGGGACTGTTATCCGAATCAGCCTTGCACATGATTACCAATTCCGGACACCGGTTGCCCGGCTTGTCGGCGGGAGGAGCCTCCGCTTTATGGTCACACTCCTTGGTCGAAGCGAGAATCTGGGAGGTGGTTAAGCGGTGCAGGATATCACACCCGGGTCGAAATGCGGCTCGTCTATACGGCAATGAAAACGGCGCCGCTGGTATCTTGGTGGTCGTAATGTTACCGGTGCTCGTCCTGGCGTTTGCCTTTGTGGCTGATGGAGGGGGGGTGTTGCTTCGCAGGAGCCTTGCTTTTGCTGTAGCTGATGTCGCTGCGCTTGCCGGCGTTCAGGAACTGGATTTGGAGCGACTGATTCAGGGGGATAGATGGATCATTCCGGATGCCGCCACGACGAGAGCCACCGAGGTGGCGGAAGCGGCTCTGTGGGAGAATGGTATCGGCAGTTCCGATAGGGTTGTGCGGGTCAGGGTTATTAACGCCTCTCAGGTGGCACCCCGGAAACACCCTGTGACGGGTAGGACTTTGAGGGACCCCACAGTCAGTGTGGAGGTCAAGTTGAGGGTGCCTCTGAACCTGACCAATGCCAATGGGGGAGCGGGTGTATGGGTTACCGGACAGGCTGATGCCAGTGTGCTGCCCCGGCGTGATTGACAATACTGTTCACGTGGGACGCCCCGGGCACAGTTGCCGGGGCGTCTTTGCTAATTTAATTTGGTTGATTCGGTGGGGTATTTGTTCCAGAGATGGAGCAGATACTGTTTTTGCGTAATTAGAGGAGCAACGGTTATCTCTAACCTTAATCCACCTTGAGCGGGAGCATACTGGATTATTCATAAAAGAGCACTGCCTACAGGTTATCCCCTGCGGGGAGTACCGCTATGCCTATATCCCGGTCAAGTTCAATGACTGGCGTATTATTGGGATCGCGGTTGAGGGGATGCCTAAAACCCGTCTATTGAAAGGTTCCTCAAACACCAGGAGACGGACGGGCCGGTTCAACCTCGGTGAGGAACTTTTCTTCGGGAAGCGGGGGTTGGGCTATGAAGCGGTTTGGCCTATCCGCCTTATTAGCGGGGATAATACTATTCTCGGTCAGTTTGGTTAGCTTAGCTAATCATTATATGTTCGCAACTATATGATCAATGCCATTGACAATTGGAAAGCTTCTGTTCCGGCACCTAGATGGACCGAATATTCTACTGCTGATGTGGCTGCGATTGGAGCCCCCTCCGGATATTGCGGTGGCACGAATGCGGTAGGGTGTCGGAAAGTAGTTTAGTGGTATCCCGACACGATCCGTAACGTAAATTACCCCTCCAAAGAAATTGTAGCTTTGGAGTTGGACAAACTTACAGACTCGGATCCCATTATGCAAACCAAGAAACGCGTTTCTGTAATGGCTCACGAGCTAGGCCATTTATGTTCTTTAACTCCCGGGGAACGGGGTTTGTGTTATCTTAATTCTTATCTTTTTAGAGTGCGGGAGGGGCCATTGCCTGTTGCTGTTCTGAAGGTTCCCGCCGGGTCTATGCCGGACCCCGTCATGCTTTGTGACGCCATGCGGCGGGAGCCTTATGCCTTCTGGTTCGATAGCGCTGACGCTGATCAGTGCCTACCCCGGTTTTCTCATTTGGGTTCAGACCCGCTGGCGGTGCTCTCCAGCAGTGGGGGGAACGGGTCAGATTTTATGATTCGTCTGGATATGCTCCTTGCAACAAGGGAGGTGGATCCGGATGTCCGGAGGATTCCGGTCAGTGTCCCGGCGGTGGTCGGCTGGTTCTCCTATGATTTGGGGGTAGAACTGGAGTTAGGCGCAGGGGCGGTCGGCAGATTCCAGAGGGGGGAGATTACCCCTTCTATAATGGGGCTGTATGATAGCGGGATAACGCTGGATCACCGGGAGGGGAAGGTCTATATTTGGGCGTCTCGTATCCCGGTTGCTCCTGAGATCGCAGGGTTTGTCCGGGGAGCAAGGGACAGTTCGTGGGCGGATAGAAGGTTGGAGCAACTCCACGGCATCTTCCTGTGCTGGTTGGAAGGAAGGGGCGCTTGGGAGGGGGTGTCGCCCTGTACTGCCGGAACCGGGGTTTGGAGCCTCGGCCGCGACGAGTACAAGAAGGCGGTCCATCGGTCCAAGGAATACATTGCAGCGGGTGACATCTACCAGGTCAATCTGACCAGACGCCTCCGATTGGGTTGGAAAGGGGATCCCCTGACA
>DYIG01000002.1:7600-20572 GCA_020723725.1 Thermaerobacter marianensis
GCCCGCCTCCGCCAGACCAACCCGGAGCCCTATGGCGCTTATCTGGAGTTCCCAGGGGTGAGCGTGGCCTGCGCCTCACCGGAACTCTTTTTAAGTGTAAATGGCCGGGAAGTCCTCACACGGCCGATCAAGGGCACCAGGCCGCGGAAAGCGAATCCTCTTGAGGACCGGGCAATGGCTGAAAAACTTCTGGCGAGTGAGAAGGACCGTGCGGAACTGTTGATGATCGTGGACCTTGAACGCAATGACCTGGGTAAGGTCTGTAAAACAGTGGTAACCGAGGAGATCTGGGGGCTGGAATCACACCCCAGGGTTCATCACCTTGTCGGGACAGTTAGGGGTAGAATGCGTTCAGGGACGAAAGAGACGGACCTGATACGGGCCGCCTTTCCGGGAGGTTCCATAACCGGCGCCCCGAAACGGAGGGCGATGGAGATTATTGCGGAACTGGAGCCCGTGCCGCGCGGTGTATATACCGGCTGCTTAGGTTATTTTGGTTATGACCGCAGCATGCAGTTCAACATCGTTATCCGGACGCTCACTTTCCAGGGGGGCTTTGTGGATATGCAGGTTGGAGGGGGAATTGTCGCGGATTCCGACGCGGAAGCGGAGTACAGGGAAACCCTCGACAAGTCCGCAGGTCTGCTGGAAGCCATTGGCGCTGCCGGGGAGACGGGTGAAGTGGTGTGATAGTTAAGGTGTTTGTTGAAGGGCAGCCGGTGCATGAAGGGACAGCCGTGATTGCGGCTGATGACCCGGGTTTCCTGTACGGGGCGGGCCTCTTTGAGACCATGAGGGTGTCAGGGGGCGGCATCCCTCTCCTGGACCGGCACCTGGACAGGCTCTTTCGTTCGCTCCCGGTGCTTGGCATAAAGCCCTGGTTTGCAAGGGAGGAGCTGGCCGGGTCTGTTCAGAGGATTGTTCAGGAAAAGGGGATTGCCGAGGCTGCCTGCAGGCTGACTATCACGGCAGGCGGCTTGGTCCTGATAACCTTGCGTCCCGGAAGCCCATATGGGGAAGAAGCTTACGAGCGGGGGTTTCGGGCTCTATGGGCAACTTCTCGCCGTAACGAGTGTTCGCGGTTGTCTGCTGTGAAGTCCCTGAACTATGCCGATTCCTGGTTGGAACGGCGAAAGGCGAGGGATGCCGGGGCGGATGAGGCGCTTTTCCTGGATACACGCGGTAACCTATCGGAGGGGTCGGCTACGAACCTGTTCTTCTGGAAGGGGGGCCGCCTTTGCACGCCCGCGCTGGCGTGCGGCGCGCTTCCCGGAGTCGCCCGGGGGGTAATCCTGGATATCGCGGATCCCAAGCCCGTTGAGGGGGAGTTCGGGCCAAAAGACCTTCTGAGAGCGGAGGAAGCGTTCGTGACGAATGCCCTCATGGGCGTGATGCCGTTAGTGCAGGTTGAGGGGAATCCGGTCGGTTCAGGGAAGCCGGGTCCGAATACATTGAGCCTTTTGGCAAAATTCAAGGGGTACATTGCAGCCCTGTCGGGTAGGGTAGCACGGTGAAAGGGCGCTTATTATATCCAGGGAGGCCACCTGTATCATGAGTTCTCTGAAAACGGAAGCACCCCAACGCACGGCACTGTACAGTGTTCATGAGCGGTTGGGCGCCCGGTTTTTCGATTTTGCCGGGTGGGAGATGCCCATAGAGTATAGCGGTATTCTGGACGAACACCGGGCTGTCAGGGAGGCTGCAGGTCTGTTCGATGTTTCCCATATGGGCATTATCAGGGTTGCGGGACCGCAGGCGGAGGAACTCGTCCAGCGGGCGGTAACCAATGACGTATCCGCACTCCCTCCGGGTCGGGCGCTTTATTCGCCTGTGTGCCGCCCCGATGGAGGGACGCTGGACGACGTGATCATATATCGAATGACCCCAAGCCGGTTCTTGCTGGTCGTAAATGCCAGCAACAGGCGCAAGGACTTCAACTGGTTCGGTCGCATGTCAGACGGGTTTCCGGAGACGAGGGTCGACCTCGTCTCCGGGCGCGCAATATTGGCATTGCAAGGGCCGAGGGCTGAGGACGTTTTAGAGGCTGCCAGCGGAGCAAGTCTTGGAGGACTCCCGTTCTTCTCGGTAATCGAAGGTTTTCAAGTTGTCGGCGTCCCCTGTATTGTGGCCAGGGCGGGCTACACCGGTGAGGATGGTTTTGAGATTATTTGCGAAGACAGGGCCGTTATAAAACTGTGGGAGACGATTTTGAACGCCGGTCGTACCTTCGGGATAGCCCCTTGCGGGTTGGGTGCGCGCGATACCTTAAGGCTGGAGGCGGCTTTACCGTTATATGGCCACGAGCTGAGCGAGGAGATCAACCCGTATGAAGCCGGCCTGGGGCGTTTCGTCAAGCTTGAGAAGGGCGATTTCATCGGCAGAGAGGCCCTGCAGGCAGTAAAGGAGAGGGGCGGGCCGGATAGGGTAAGGGTAGGGTTGATGGCCGAAGGGCGTGTTATCCCCAGACAGGGGTATGAGGTCTTCTTGGGTGATGATGGCGTTGGCGTGGTTACAAGCGGGGGTTTTTCGCCGTTTTTGAACAAAGGCATCGCCTTGGCACTGGTTTCCCGGTCAGTCTCGTCGCTGGGCCAAAGACTGAACTTGAATGTAAGGGGTAGGGCGGTCGAGTGCGAGGTGGTAAAACTGCCGTTTTACCGTTCACCGCACAAGGGAGCCTGACCGAATGGGGTCGGTATCTGAAAGCGCTTGAGGGGTGGGTTAGGGTATGCATCCAGAAAACTATCATTTCACCAAGGAGCACGAGTGGATCAACCTTGAGGGCGATAAGGGCACAGTTGGCATAACCGATTATGCCCAGAAACAGCTCGGTGATATCGTGTTCGTGGAATTGCCAAGCGAAGGGGACACCGTGCAGAAGGGTAAGCCTTTTGGGGTCGTGGAGTCGGTAAAGAGCGTTTCCGACCTGTACGCGCCCCTTACCGGTCGGGTTGCCCGTGTCAACACGCGGTTAACGGACGAGCCGGAACTCGTTAATCAGGACCCTTATGGCGAGGGTTGGTTGATCGTCGTAGAGGTGACCGATCCGGCCGAGGCGGAGGGACTGATGAGCCTCGCGGAATATGAAAGCCTAACCGGGAAGAGCTGATTATGTCTTACATACCGAATACCGATCAGGACCGGAAGGCCATGCTGGAGATCCTCGGCCTGTCGGATATGGAAGGCCTTTTCAGGGAGATCCCTGAAGGGGTTCGGCTTAAGCGCGGGCTGGATCTGCCGACTGCGATGTCTGAGCCGGAGCTGCTGCGTCACGCCGGTGAGTTGGCCGGGTCGAACGCGGCTTCCGATAGATGGGTTTGCTTCCTTGGTGGAGGGGCCTATGATCACTACGTTCCTTCAGTGGTTGGGTATCTGCTTTCCAGGGGGGAATTCCTAACCGCCTACACGCCGTACCAGGCTGAGATAAGCCAGGGAACCCTGCAGGCTATATATGAATTCCAGAGCATGATCTGTGCCTTGACCGGGATGGACGTTGCCAATGCCTCTCTTTATGACGGTGCCAGCGCGCTGGCGGAGGCCTGTATGATGGCAGTCCGGGTGACGGGGCGGAGCCGTGTTTTGGTTTCATGCACCGTAAACCCCCGCTACAGAGAGGTCCTGGCGACTTACGCGCGCGGGGCCGGGTTTGACATAGAGGAGGTTCCGTTTGTCCATGCGGAAAACGATGTCGGCGGCTCCGGTGTGACGGATCTGGAGCGGCTGAAGGGTGCGGTTTCAGCGGTTCCGGATGAGGTGGCCGCTGTGGTCCTTCAGGACCCGAACTTCTTCGGCCTCCTGGAACCGGCGCGGGAGGTTGGGTCGATTGCGGCAAGCCATGGGGCGCTGTTTATCGTCAGTTGCAACCCGGTGTCACTGGGGCTGCTGGAGCCCCCCGGGGCTTACGGGGCGGACATCGTTGTCGGCGAGGGGCAGCCGCTGGGGTGCGGGCTTAATTTTGGCGGGCCCTACCTAGGCTTCTTTGCCACCAGGCAGAAGTTTGTGCGGCAGATGCCCGGAAGGGTGGCCGGGGCGACGTTGGATGCCGAGGGACGCAGGGGGTATGTGCTGACGCTGCAAGCGAGGGAGCAGCACATACGGCGGGAAAAGGCGACCTCGAACATATGCACAAATCAAGCGCTGATGGCCCTGGCGGCAACGATCTACCTTTCGGTGGTGGGACCACAGGGGCTGAACCGGATTGCCGAGCTTTGTGCGGCAAAGGCACGCTATGCGGCCGGTAGGCTGGCTGGCATCCCCGGGTGTGAACTGGTCTTTAAGGGACCGTTCTTCAATGAGTTTGTTGTCCGCGCCCCTAAACCGGCTGATGTGGTGTTGGGCCAACTAATGGAACACGGGATTCTCGGGGGCCTGGATCTGGGGGTATTCTACCCGGAAATGGCCGGTTCCATGCTCATCGCGGTTACAGAGAAGAGGACGCGGCAGGAAATAGACGGCCTGGTTGACCTTATGGGGGGTATTGTCCGTGGAGAGGGGTAAAAAAGGGAGGGAACCGCTCATTTTCGAGTACTCCCGGCCGGGGCGCGGGGGTGGTAACCTACCTGGACCTGATGTCCCTATGGACCTGGTGGATTGGTTTCCGCAGGAGCGTTTGCGGCAAGGGCTGCGGGGACTCCCGGAGGTCGCGGAAGTCGATGTTATACGTCATTTCACAAGGCTGTCCCAACTGAATTACTCGGTCGATACGGGTTTCTATCCCCTTGGCTCCTGCACCATGAAATACAACCCCCGGGTCAATGAGACGGTTGCCGGTCTGCCGGGGTTTTCCTGGCTGCACCCGCATACCCCGGACGAACTCGCACAGGGGGCATTGGCTGTAATACATGAACTGGAGCGGTATCTGTGCGAGATAGGCGGCATGGCCAGGGCCTCTTTGCAGCCTGCTGCCGGCGCCCATGGTGAACTGGCGGGCATGTTGATAATGAAGGCGTACCATGAGCAGAGGGGGCAGGGTCACCGGCGCCGGGTTATCGTCCCGGATTCGGCCCATGGCACCAACCCTGCCACCGCTGCCTTGTGTGGTTTTGAGGTTGTCCAGGTGCAGTCCGATGACCGCGGGGGGATTGACCTGGGAGCCCTGGCCAGCCTCCTCGGTGAGGACACAGCCGGGCTGATGCTCACCAACCCCAATACCCTGGGTCTTTTTGATGAGAACATAATACGGATAGCGGCCATGGTGCATGAAGCTGGCGGGTTGCTGTACTACGATGGCGCCAATGCGAACGCCATCCTTGGCATCTCCCGTCCTGGTGATATGGGCTTCGACATCGTCCACTTCAACCTGCATAAGACCTTCTCCACACCCCATGGTGGCGGGGGGCCGGGCGCCGGTGCGGTAGGTGTAAAGGAGCATCTGGTCCCGTTCCTGCCCGTTCCGTTGGTAGATAGGGTTGATGATGGGGGCAATGTGGCATACCGGCTTAACCATGATCTCCCGCAATCGATCGGCAGACTCCATGCCTTTATGGGAAACTTCGGGGTCGTTTTGAGGGCCTATGCCTACATACGCACGCTCGGCGCGGAAGGGTTGCGCAGTGTCAGTAATAACGCTGTGCTGAACGCCAATTATCTTCTGGCGGGGTTGAAGGATCTGCTGGAAGTCCCTTACGACAGGCTTTGCATGCATGAGTTTGTCGTTTCTGCCCGGAACATAAAGAAGGAAACGGGTATAAGCGCCCTTGATATTGCCAAACGGCTTATTGACCACGGTTTTCACCCCCCGACCATGTACTTCCCGCTCATCGTCGAGGAGTGTCTGATGGTGGAGCCTACCGAGACTGAATCCAAAGAAACCCTGGACCGTTTTATCGCGGCCTTTAGGGACATCATCCATGAGGCCCGGGAGGAACCGGAACAGGTAAAACTGGCGCCGCAGTCCACCGTGGTTGGCCGGATGGATGAAGCCCTGGCGGCGCGCAAACCAGACCTTCGTTTTGTGGCGGATTAGCTCGGAGATTCCCGGTGGAGGGTCAAGGTGACAAAGGCTTGGCGTGTGATCCACAATGGGGCTGCGGGTGCGGCCTTCAATATGGCCTTGGATGAGGCCATTTTGCTTTCCCACGCCAGGGGGCGCGTGCCGGCCACACTGCGGTTCTATACGTGGACCCCTTCGGCTGTTTCCATTGGCTACGCGCAGCAGTTAGACAAAACCCTCGACTTGGAAGCCTGCAAGGGCGAGGGGGTGGAGGTGGTACGCAGGGTCACAGGCGGCCGTGCCGTCCTGCATGACCATGAGGTTACCTACAGTTTGGTGGTCTCGACGGTCGACTTGCCGGAGGGGGTAACAGCCTCTGTAACGGCCTCTTACAGGTGGGTGGCGGAAGCCCTCCAGGAGGGGTTGAAGGACCTTGGCGTCGAGGCCTACCTGGCCAGGCCTGAAAGGGCCTCCGTCCAGGGGCGGTTACGGTCAGGGGTCGCCTGTTACGATAGCCCGTCATTCTACGAGCTTTGCTGCCAAGGCAGGAAAATTGTCGGCAGCTCCCAGTACCGGCATTGCGGGTCGCTTCTGCAGCACGGTTCCATACCCCTCAGGTTTGACGCCTCGAAATTGGTGCGTCTCCTCCCTCAAAAGGGGGAGGAGGTCCGCCAGCGGCTGGAGCGGCAGCTCCAGGCGAGGGGAGCGGGTCTGAGCGACATTACCGGGCGCCCGCTGGAAACGACTGAAGTTGTCGGGGCCATTATACGCGGTTTTGAAAGGGTCCACGGGGTGTCCTTTGAGTCCAGCCTGCCGCTGGCTGAGGAAATGGAAGCCGCCCTTTCACTAAGGGACAGCAAATACGCCACGCGGGAATGGACGGCGCTTCGCTAGAGCCTGGAAGAATGTACCTTAAAGATATTGGCAAAGTTTTTTAATTTGACCCTCATAAGGGTATCTTCACTTATCGAATCCCTCTCCTCGGCAACGGCGAATCGCTTATCGAGGAGGGATAGTAGTTGAGTATGAAAAGGCTGGCAGTACTGTTTTTCCTGGGGGGAGCGCTGCTTTTATCCAGTGCAGTGGTCTCAGCCAGCCCCCATGTTGGGGGTAACCCAGGTGGTCAGGCGGTTGTTTTCGATGACATCGACGGTGATCACTGGGCAGCCAAGTATATTTTAAAGGCAAAGCTTAGTTCCGTAATCCAGGGTTATTCGGATCAGACCTTCAGGCCGGATCGCTACGTCACCCGCCAGGAGGCGGTGGCGATGGTGATTCGCGCACTGGGACTTGAGGATCAGGCCATCAAGGCAGGTCAGGGCAATGTGACGCTGCCGTATCCGGATGCTGTTACCATTAGCCACTGGGCCAAGGGGTATATTCGTCTTGCTCTTGACCTGGGTATCCTTGACCCTGATGAACCGGCCTTTCAGCCCTCTACGCCAGCCAGCAGGCTGTGGCTGGTGGAGGTAATGGTCAAGGCCCTTGGTTACGGGTCTACCGGAACCGGTAGCACAGTAAAGTTACCTTTCATTGATGCGGGCGCCATCCCGGCTTCGGAGCGAGTTTACGTGGCCATTGCCCGTGACCTCGGGCTTGTGGGCGGGTACCCGGATAACACCTTCCGCCCCAACAACCCTGTAACTCGCGCGGAAACCGCCCGGTTGTTGGATTCCATGAGGTTGCAGATCCAAAACCCGGTTCAAACGCCTGTCGCCGGCCAGTCCGGTGTGGTGACCGGGACGGTGTACTCCGTGAGCGGGAAGTCCATTACACTGACTTTTGGCAATGTCAACAAAGCGGTGTATACGGTGGCTTACGACACCTTTGTATTCGTCAACGACAGGGTTGCCACCATTTCGGATATCATGCCCGGACAGATTGTTTCGCTGTTCATGGATGCCAAGGGCAAGGTTGTTCTGGTGGACGCATCTTCGGGTGTGTTGCCCGTCACCCAGCCTGTCCTCCCACTGACGCCGGAGACACTCCCCCTTACGGCAGCGCAGCCACCTTTTCTGACGAAGGCTGAAATCAAGGGGTTTGTCGAGGGGCTTGATGAGCAAACCGGGGTGCTTAGTCTGCGGACTGCTTTCGGAGAGGTGTATGACCTGGATCTGGGCCAATGGGTGAAGGTGGAACTCCCGGGTGACCGGTATGGGAACCTCTCTGACATTCAGGATGGTGACTTGGTTGAAGTTAAAGTGCGCGGTGGGGTCGTAACCGAGATTGATGTAAAGAATAACTACGGCTGGTGGAACACCGGCCAGGGGGTCAACGGATCCAACGGGTCGAACAGTTCAACGGGCGGTGTAACTTCCTGGTCCAATTCCGGCCAGTCTGCAGGGAATGCCACGGGTAATGGTGGCAACTCGAACTCAGTTTGGGGTAACGGTTCCTCCAGCTATGACAGCGATTCGTCCGTTTACGAAAGCAGTTCGTCTACCTACAAAAGCGGTATCCAGTACGGCAATGGAAACGGGTGGGGCCGTAACGAGGATCATCACGGGAAGGGGAAAGACAAGAAGAAAAACAAACACGACAAAGATGATAAAGAGGAAGATGATTGAGGCGCAATCCCTAAGGCCTGGCGATTAAAGTGATGGTAAACCCCCGCATTTAAAGGATGCGGGGGTTTGTTTGTGCGCGTGTGCCCAGCGAAGTCTCTGTCTGCTTGCCGGTGAAAGTCCGGCCGGGGTAAGGGCCAAGCCGCCCCGTAGCTGACGGCCGCCATCGGGCGAAATCCCGGCGGCGAAGCGCCGTGACAAAGTACCCTGAGTGGTGCGAGCGAATCGGCAGTCCGTAACATCAAGTGAATCCTGCCGCGTCGTCAAAAAAGACCCGCGAGGGACAAGGGGGAGCCGAGCCCGGGCGCATAGGGTGAAGGCCACGGAAGGTGCAGAGAACTTGGACCAGCACCGAAGAACCCCCCGGCGTAGAGGGAGCGGAATGCCGAGAAAGTAGGCAGAGGAACTGGGGAGGCCCTCCCTGGCCCCGGCGACGGGAAGCGCGGGCGGCTATAAGGACACGAAAGGCCGTCCAGGCAGGAGGGAGTCGGAGGGGGTCATACCGTACCGATGAGGACCGGGACAACAGAACCCGGCGGAGGGAAGGACCCCTGCTTTTGTTCACGCGACCCGGAGGAGGTAAGAGCGAGTGAATGCCGGGAGGCTAACCACACCCAACGACAAAGCTCGAAAACTCCAACGGGCGCTGTACCTTGCGGCCAAGAAGCAGCCGAAGCGACGGTTCCACGCCCTGTACGACAAGGTGTACCGCATGGACATCCTGTGGGAAGCCTGGCGCAGGGTGAAGGCCAACCGGGGGGCCGCGGGCGTCGATGGCGAGACACTGCGCGCCATCGAAGAACAGGGAGTAGGAGCGTTTCTCCAGGGTATCCAGACGGACCTCCAGGGTGGCCGGTACCGGCCTCAGCCGGTGAGGCGAGAGTACATTCCCAAGCCGGACGGACGGAAACGGCCCCTGGGCATCGCGACGGTGCGTGACCGGGTGGTGCAGATGGCGGCCAAAATCGTCATCGAACCCATCTTCGAGGCGGACTTCAAGGAATGCTCGTACGGATTCCGCCCCAAGAGGTCGGCGCACCAAGCCAGGGCAGGCTGGTGAGGCACGCCGATGACCTGGTGATCCTGTGCAGAACCAAACGGGACGCCGACAAGGCAATGCTCCACCTCAAGCATATCTTCAGCCGCCTGGAGCTACAGATGCACCCTGTAAAAACCAAACTCGCGAACCTATGGAACGGCCAGGAAGGATTCGACTTCCTGGGGTTCCAGCACCGGAAGGCCATCAAGAAGAACGGGATCAGCCTGCTCGGAAGCTGGCCGAGCAAGAAGGCCATGAAAAGCATGCGGGCCAAAGTGAAGGAACTGACCGGGCCAAGGGCTAGCCTCCACCTGCCCTTGACAACCGTCATCCAAGACCTGAACGCATGCATCCGTGGCTGGGGCCAGTATTACGGGATAGGGTGGGTGTTCAGGCAATTCGCTGCGCTGGACTGGTACATCACCCAGCGGCTGACCCTGTTTATGAACCGGAAGACGCGGAAGAGACGGGGCATGCGGTCACGGGTATTCACTCGGGACTTCTTTGCTGCCCACGGCCTTTTACGACCGTGGCTTTTGCGGTTGTGGCGTGACTGATCAAGGTTTTCGCTAGGAAAAGGTGATGCGCCCCTAATGAGGCGCATCACCTTGCACAACCAAACCGGCTTTCGCGCGGTCTGCGGGGCGGCTGTTACAGCAGTCGCCTCTCTTACTTGTTATTATCACGTAGAATTGTCCATCAATCAACAAGTCCTTTCGAAGGCCTGCTACCGAGACTCGCAGACATGAGAGACACCTGTCCGGCAGCCCGGAGGAGGTTCCGGTTCTGATGTGCGAATGGCCGGATGGCACGCCTGGTTGCCAACATTCCCGTGCTTAAGTCTGGTTACCCGCCGATCCTGATCCCTGCGGAAAGGCGTGAAGAGTATATCCGAATGCTTTGGGAAATTGACATGGCGGCGGGCAGGGCTGCGGCGGGGAGTCCACTGATGCCTCCCGATGGCGTATTGAGCGATTTCAAAAATTTCTGTTCTGAGGCATGGAACCTGTCGAAGAACCTGGTGGCTGGGGGCCTGGGAGCACCAGAGAGATCGGGGTGATTTGAGTGGCTTGGTTCGCCAATAACCCAACACCGGGTAAAATATGAAATAGGGGCAAGTTAATGAGAGGGGGAAATCCCAATGAGCGTTGCCAGGGAAGATCTCCATAAGTTAGTGGACAGTCTGCCTGAGGGAGAGACCGAAGCGGCCTTTCGGCTGCTTCGTTGACTTATGGAACGAGGTCGTAAGGTGCGCCAGACGCGTCGGCGACCTAAAAAGAAACGGTCCGGTGAAGGAATGCTCCAACTATTTGGGATTGCCGAGGGGCCGCCGGACCTGGCTCAACGCCATGACGCCTATTTGGCGCAGTCCGTGGAAGAGGAATTTCGCCGATGAGGATACTGGTTGATACGTCAGCCATTCTGGCGGCGCTCAACCGGGGCGAAAGACAAAGAATTTTCCTGCGTGGACGCCACCAGCTTCGCCGTGAAGGGACGCCTTGGTTTGAAAACGGCTTTCACTTTTGATCAGCATTTTTGCCAATACGGTTGGAACATTTGGGGCAATAGCCAGCAGGTATGTCTGCGGAGGGAACCTCTAGCGAAAGCGTTGAGTGGAGGGCAGTTGCACGCGGCCGGGGGATATGAGATTTTTATAATCGGCTTACGAGTAAGGAAGAATGAGTTTTGCCATTGCCCGGTCGCTCCGGCTTATGCCACCGGTGGCGTCGGGCTCATGGGGGGAAGGTACATTGGCGGAGTTGCATCAGGCTGAACGTTCGGAACAGGTTGCTGCGGGGATGGATGATCTGCGTGCCGTCGATCCTGAAATCTACCGGTTGATACTGAAGGAGGGCAGGCGCCAGCAGGAGGGTCTGGAGCTCATCGCTTCCGAGAACTTCACCAGCCCGGCTGTCCTGCAGGCCATGGGCACCTGTCTGACCAATAAATACGCCGAGGGGACCCCGTGGCACCGTTACTATGGCGGTTGCGAGTATGTCGATGAGGTTGAGGACCTGGCCCGTGACCGCGTGAAGAGGCTGTTCGGGGCCGATCACGCCAATGTCCAGCCCCACTCCGGGGCGCAGGCCAACATGGCCGTCTACCTGGCCGCGCTCAAACCGGGGGATACGGTGCTGGGAATGAATCTGGCTCATGGCGGCCATTTGACGCACGGCAGCCCGGTCAACTTCTCCGGCCTGATCTACCGCTTCGTGGCCTACGGGGTGGACCGTGAAACAGAGGTCATCAATTACGACGAGGTTGAGAGGATTGCCCGGGAGTCCGCCCCCAAGTTGATTGTGGCCGGGGCCAGCGCCTATCCGCGCATTATTGATTTTCAGCGCTTGGCGGCCATCGCCCGCCAATGCGGGGCTGAACTGATGGTGGACATGGCGCATATCGCCGGTTTAGTCGCGGCTGGGCTCCATCCGAGCCCGGTGCCTCACGCCGAGTACGTCACCAGCACGACCCACAAGACCCTGAGGGGTCCGCGTGGGGGGCTCGTCCTGTGCCGGGAGGACAGGGCCAAAGCCGTGGATAAGGCGGTTTTCCCTGGCATTCAGGGGGGGCCGTTGATGCACGTCATCGCGGCGAAGGCCGTCTGTTTCCATGAGGCGCTCCAGCCCGCTTTCCAGAGCTATCAGCAGCAGGTCCTCAAGAATGCTCAAACACTGGCGGAGACCCTCAAGGGCCTGGGTTGTGAACTCGTTTCCGGCGGGACGGACAACCACCTCATCCTTCTAAAGGTTAAAAGTTTGGGTCTGACAGGACGGGAAGCGGAAGAGGTGTTGGGGCGGGTCGGCATAACGGTGAACAAGAACGCTATACCCTATGACCCAGAGAAACCCATGGTCACCAGCGGTATCCGTCTGGGGACACCGGCCCTCACCACCAGGGGCATGAAGGAGTCCGAGATGAGGTCAATCGGTGAGATGATATACCGGGCGCTGACGAAGCGGGATCAAGAAGCGGAGCTGGCAAGGGTCAGGCGGTCTGTTTCAGAGCTGTGCGCGGCCTTCCCGCTGCCCTATCCAAGCGCCTGAAGCCGGGAGCAGAAGAGTGAAAGGGATTCTGGTTATACACGGACCGAACCTGAATCTCCTGGGGACGCGTGAACCCGGGACGTACGGGGTCGACACCCTGGAGGATGTGAACGGGCTTATCAGCGCAAGGGCCGGTCAGCTCGGCGTGGGCGTGGAGATCATCCAATCCAACCATGAAGGGGAAATCATCGACGCTATTCACGGGGCGGTCGGGAGGGTGGATGCCATCGTTATCAACCCGGGCGCCTTCACCCACTACAGCTACGCCATCAGGGATGCCATCGCGGCGGTGAACCTGCCTGCCATCGAGGTCCACCTGTCGAATATCCACGCCAGGGAGGCGTTTAGACACAAATCGGTGATCGCCCCTGTCTGCCGGGGGACGATTGCCGGTTT
>DYIG01000002.1:20582-31483 GCA_020723725.1 Thermaerobacter marianensis
GGTTTCGGCCCTTTCAGTTACGTTCTGGGGATAGAAGCGGCTGTGGAGAGCGTGGCAAGCCAGTGAAGGAGGCGTTGGAGAGGCGTCTTTCCATCCTGCGCCAGCGCCTGTCGGATAGCGGGATAGATGCGCTCCTGATCATGGACCCCCTCAACAGGGTTTATATCAGCGGTTTCCGGGGCAGCGCCGGGGATCTCCTGGTGACTGCCGATGGGGCCTGGCTCCTGACCGATTTTCGTTATGTGGAGGCGGCGACCGGCGAGGCCCCCTGTTTTGAGGTGTTGCGGTGCGGCCCGAAGCCTGAGGAGAAACCCTTCTTGGACCATGTGCGGGACATACTCTCTTCACGAAATATCAACCGGCTGTCGTTTGAAGCCGCCGCGGTGACCTACAAGCAGTATGAGACCTTGAAAACGGCCTGTGAGGGAGTAGAGCTTCAGCCCTCGGAGGGAATCGTCGAGGGGTTGCGGGTGGTCAAGGATGAAGGGGAGATCAGCCTGATCCGAAAGGCGGTTGCCCTCGCGGAAGAGGCCTATAAGGCAACCTTGCCGCTTGTGAAGCCCGGCGTCTCTGAACGGGAGATCGCGCTGGAGTTGGAGATCCTCATGAGGCGCAAGGGCGCGGAGGGAGCCGCCTTCGACTTCATCGTTGCCGCAGGAGAGAGGGGCGCCCTTCCCCATGGTTTGGCTTCTGACAGGCTGATTCGGGAAGGGGACATGGTGGTGCTCGATTTTGGCGCGCGTTATCAAGGGTATCACTCCGATATGACCCGGACCGTGTTCGTAGGGGGCGCGACAGAGCGGCAGCAGACGGTCTATGAAGTTGTCCTCAGGGCACAGGAGGCCGCCCTGGACAGGGTGCGTCCGGGCGTAACCGGCGCCGAAGTCGACGCGGCCGCCAGGGACATTATAGAGGCTGCCGGTTATGGCGCGAACTTCGGTCACGGGACGGGGCACGGCGTTGGGCTTAACATTCACGAGGGGCCACGGCTGTCCCGGACTGGGTCTGAAGAGGAACTCCAGGCGGGTATGGTGGTGACCGTGGAACCGGGGATATACATACCGGGTTGGGGCGGCGTGAGAATCGAGGACACGGTGCTTGTTACCAGCGGTGGATGCGAGGTATTATGTCGTACGGGCAAGGGTCTCACGATTATTTGATTTTGGGAGGGCGCTATGATCTCGACGAACGACTTTCATCCGGGGCTAACTATTGAGGTTGAAGGGCAGGCCTTTGTGGTCCTGGACTCCAACCACCACAAGCTGGTCGGCCGGGGAGGGGCAATTGTCCGCACCAAGCTGAAAAACCTCGAATCCGGTGTCATTATCGACCGCACCTTTAACGCCGGGGAAAAAGTGGCCAAGGCTCACGTGGAGGAGAAAGAGGTTCAATACCTCTATAATTCCGGTGACGAGTATTTCTTTATGGATGTGGAAACCTTCGAACAGTTTCCCTTGACCAGGGAGCAGATGGGGGATAAGGCGCAATTTTTGAAGGACAACATGAACCTCAAGATATCTCTCTATCGTGACAAACCGGTGTCTGTCGACCTGCCCACAACGGTAGAGCTGGTGGTGACGGAGACGGACCCTGGTTTTAAGGGTGATACCGTTTCGGGTGGTTCAAAGCCGGCGACCCTGGAGACTGGCGCTGTTGTCAAGGTGCCGCTTTTCATCAACGTCGGCGACGTCATAAAGGTTGACACTCGGACAGGGACATATACCGGCAGGGTTTAGAACCATTTCATGATCTCCGGACAATGAGGGAATAATAGCCCGTGTGCATACGGCCCGTTTTAACGGGCCAGCTTTTCCATGGGAGGGATTTCCGTGTCCGGACTTAAAGAAAGGGTTGCTTATCTGCAGGGCCTCGCCAGTAGCTACAGGGCAGAAAACGGAAGCAGCAAGGAGTCCAGAGTCATTGCTGAGATGCTCGATGTTATGGACCTCATGGCCAAGAGGTTGCACGAAATCGAGGTTGAACAGGACGAATTGAAGGTCTATGTGGAAAGCCTGGACAGTGACCTGGCAGAGCTTGAAGACGATTACTACGAGGACCTGGACGAGGACGAAGAATGGGAATTGGAATGCCCGCACTGCGGGAGCCCGATGGATGAGGACGAGGGGGGGGAAGGGCGTGTGGACCTGATCTGCCCTGAGTGCGGGACCCTTGTTAACCATTCCCCCAAAACCACCGGCGGAGAATGACCGATGGCTGAGTCCGGCGACATGCACCCTGAGGCAGAGGCAATAAAGGAACTCGGCGCCAATCCGGTTGGCGGCAGCCGGGATATCCATTGCCTTACTATTATCGGGCAAGTTGAAGGCCACATGATCCTGCCCCCTCAGAATAAAACGACCAAATATGAACACGTTCTGCCCCAGCTGGTTGCGGTTGAACAGGACCCGAACATCAAGGGGTTGCTCCTGCTCCTCAACACCGTTGGCGGTGATGTGGAAGCGGGGTTGGCTATAGCTGAAATCATAGCCAGCATGTCCAAGCCGACAGTGTCAGTGGTTTTGGGCGGCGGGCATTCCATCGGGGTTCCGATCGCCGTGAGCGCCGATTATTCCTTCATTGCAGCCACCGCCACCATGACGGTTCACCCCATAAGGTTGTCGGGGGTCGTTGTCGGGGTTCCTCAGTCCCTTGAGTACCTTGATAAGATGCAGGATAGGGTCGTCAATTTTGTTGTGCAGAACTCCCGCGTGAAGTATGACCGCTTTCGAGAACTCATGTTCCGGATGGGTGAGCTGGCGCGGGATGCCGGGACGATCTTGGTCGGGAAGGACGCGGTTAAGGAAGGGCTTATCGACGAGGTAGGTGGACTGAAGGACGCCATATCCAAGCTTAGAGCCATCATCCGCTCCAGAGATAAGCCAAGCGTCAATGGACACAAAATACTGCCACCTGCCCCGTCTTCCCCTGCGGAACGGCGTTTTTCACGTCGCAGAAAGGGGGGGTAAGGGCTTGCTATATACTGTAATGCCAGTGGAACAGGTGATGTCGTCTCCCGAATGGCAGACCCAGGACGTGTCCTATTCCGAGGCCAGGATAAAGGGCAAGACCGTCCTGGTTGGTTACCGGCAGGGCAGCTCGCCCTGGGTGG
Organism: Thermaerobacter marianensis; assembly: GCA_020723725.1. Classification (GTDB taxonomy): domain Bacteria; phylum Bacillota; class Sulfobacillia; order DYIH01; family DYIG01; genus DYIG01. The sequence continues at coordinate 23,692 of DYIG01000002.1, forward strand.
AGCGGGTTATCTCCACAGACCCGTTTGATTACCTTGATGAACGCTGGCAGCCTGGTACTGTCGTTGCGGCTCACGGCCTGTTCTGATACATTAACCCCAGGTTACAGAATGGTGCCGGGGGGTAGCCTTTGTCCAAAAAAGTCTCCAGGAAGCGCAAGGGCAGGAGATTGAAGGCTGTTCCAAAGGCCTTCTTGCAGGGTCTTAGAAAGGACCTGGGTGAGGCTGTACTATTTGAGGTCGCCGGCCTGTTTGCTCTGGTGGTGGCTTCGCTTTTTCTCTATTCGCTATATGCCCCGGAAACGGGTTTTGTCGGGAACCTCGTCGGCAGAGGATTAAAAAACCTCCTTGGCGGGGTTTCTTTTGTTGTTCCCCTTCTGCTTGCCTTTTGGGGTTTGGGGATGGTCACACGGTGGAAGAGGCTTGTCTCGCCTTCCGCCAAGCTGGGTGGTCTGATTTGCACAGTTATGCTGCCCGCTTTTGCCAACGGAATCGGGGACGGCATGGGCGGCGGCGCCGGTGCGGCACTGGATTCCCTCTTGCTGCGTGGATTTGGACCCGGGGGTAGGGTCCTCATTCTTTATTCCTCGCTGGTTATTGGGATCATTCTGATTACCAGCCAGAGCCCTGCCGCGTTGCTCGGCCGTTTGGCGGCATCCCTTGCTGCCGTGCGAGGTCGGCTTGTGAAAAGGGAAAGGATTGGGCACGGGGAAACACCGGAGGGACAGGGTGAAGCCGTTTCTACGGATAAACTAGAGGGTGTGGCAGACGGCGGGTCTGTAAGCGATCAGCAGCCGTATGAGGAACCGTCATTCACGGATGTTTATGGGGAGGATCAGGTCGAACCCCATGCAGACGAGCAGGACAGCCCGCCAGGGTTTGAGCCAGCGGCTGAGGCGGCACAAGGCTTGGCCGCTGACGCAGAGGATCAACCCCATCCGGTAGCTGTGAATGGCGCGAGCCAGCTTGCTCTATCTATGGACACCGTATATGAACTGCCGCCCTTGTCGCTCCTGAGGACTTCACGGGGGCGTTCTGCCAGAGGCAATGCCCCTCGTGAGGTGGCAGCCAAGAAGAAACTCCTTGAGGACACACTGCGGAGCTTCGGGGTGGAGGTCAAGGTACTTGAGGTTGAACAGGGACCAGCCGTAACGCGGTTTGAGGTTCAACCGGCCCCGGGTGTCAAAGTGGCCCGTATAGCCAGCCTGGCGGACGACATTGCTCTGAGCATGGCCGCATCCGGGGTTCGGATAGTGGCCCCCATCCCGGGTAAAGCGGCTTTGGGTATAGAGGTCCCCAATGCGGAAATTTCCACCGTTTACCTGAAAGACGTACTGGAGAGCAGGCAGTTCAAACAATCACCGGCGCGCCTGCCGGTGGCCCTGGGGGAGGATATCAGCGGCAACCCTGTGGTATCCTCCATGGAACGCATGGTCCACCTGTTGGTGGCTGGCGCCACCGGTTCGGGGAAGAGTGTTTGTGTTAACGCTATCCTCTGCAGTCTGTTATACAGAGCCACCCCTTTGCAGCTCCGTTTGCTCCTGATAGACCCCAAGGTGGTGGAGCTTTCAGGGTATAACGGAATACCGCACCTTCTTAGCCCTGTAGTTACTGACCCCCGGCGGGCGGCAGGGTGCCTGAAGTGGGTTGTCAGGGAAATGGAGAGGCGGTATGCGGCCTTTGCAGAGGCGGGTGTGCGTGATATTTCCCGTTATAACAGCACGATGCTCATGAAGGGTGAAGAGGAACTCCCGTATATAGTCGTGGTAGTGGATGAGCTGGCGGATCTCATGATGGTTGCGCCCGGGGAAGTCGAGGATTCGGTGCAGCGGTTGGCGCAAATGGCCCGAGCCGCGGGCATTCACCTCATCCTGGCGACTCAGCGACCCTCTGTTGACGTTATAACCGGCGTAATCAAGGCCAATATCCCTTCACGGATTGCCTTTGCGGTTTCCTCCCAGGTGGATTCCCGGACCATTCTTGATACGGGCGGCGCGGAAAAGCTGCTGGGACGAGGGGACATGCTGTTCCACCCCATGGGCGGTGCCAAGCCTGTCAGGGTTCAGGGGGCCTATATCCCTGAAAGCGACCTGGAGGTGGTTCTTCATTTCATAAAACGCCAGGGTGACCCTAAGTATAAATCCGAGGTTTTTGATGTTGCAGATGAGCAGTCCGAGGCTGCTGAGGAGGAAGGAGACAACCTTTTCCCTGAAGCGGTTAAGGTGGTGCTGGAAACCGGCCAGGCATCGGTTTCAATTGTGCAAAGAAAGCTTCGCGTTGGCTATACTCGCGCGGGAAGGCTTATCGACATGATGGAGGAACGACGCATTGTTGGACCCCATCAAGGCCCTAAACCAAGGGAGATCTTGATTTCCCAGGCCGATTACCGACGACTGTTTGGTGAAAAAACTGACAACCAGAAAACCGATAATTTCAAAACCGGTTGATTCCAAACCGGTTCATTCCGTTCAATATATTGCCACCTTCCAGTAAAAAGGATTTTCGTTGGCTTTACCGAAGTTCATCTCTCAAGTATCATTATGTGAACTTCGGTTTTGCAGCTATTTATGTTGGGGAGGTAGGCCGTGCGACAGATGATGCACAGGCGTGGTTATACGTTGCTGGGTCTCACTCTTTTGCTGGTGGTCACAGGTTCGGCCCTTGCTTCTCAACTCATGCCGCGTGTTGCGCCCTGGTTTGGGGTGGCTGATGTCGAGGGGGCCGCAGCCGATGTCCTTAATAAGGGTGGTGACTCGCAGGCAAAGCCCGAGGCCAAGGCTTCACCCGCAAAGAAACCTGGTGATACGGATGCCCCTTCTGAGAAGAAGCCTGTTCCGATTATAACTTCGGGTAAAACCGACCCCGTGAAGGACACAAGTGTGAAGGATGTAGGTATGAAGGACACGGGTGTGAAGGAGCAACCGGCCCCGGTTCCTGATTCACCTGTAACTGTCGCCCCCCCTAGTCCACCTGTTAGCGTCAACCTCCCTCGTCGGGTGGTTTGGACTTACTGGGCGCGGTGGGGCGATGATGAGGCGCCTGTGCGATCCTTGAACAGGGCGCTGGGCAGCTTTAATGTCTTTTCACCCTACTGGTTTACAGTGATGCCCGACGGTTCTATTTCAGCGCGGGAATCCGGGCATGCTGAACTGATCCAGCGAGTGGAGGCTGCTGGCGCCAAGACATTGATAATGGTTAACAATTATGGCGAAGGCATGCTGACCGATCTTTTTGCGCGACAAAGGGCGGCTGAGAACATACTGTCTTTGGTTCGCAGTTACGGTGTGGCCGGGGTGAACATTGATTTCGAGAGGCTTTCCCCCGCCCGGAAGGATGACCTCACTGCCTTTGTTGCGGCCGTTGCGGACAAGCTTCACCCGGAAGGGTACCTTGTGACGATAGCGGTGGGGCCAAAAAATTCTGATTCCAGCCATGAGAACGATGCGGCTATGGCCTACGACTACGCGGCGTTGGGTCGATTGACCGACCTTGTCATTCTTATGACCTATGATCAGCACGGGACCTTTAGTGAACCCGGGCCTGTCGCCTCGTTGCCCTGGGTGCAGGGTATCGTGGAGTACGCTGTTTCCCGGATTCCAGCGGAGAAACTCTTGCTGGGCATCGCAACCTATGGTTACGAATGGGATGATAAGAACAATGCCCGCCCGGTCAGGGTCCCGGATGCACTCCAGTTATCCAGGACCGCCGGTGTGGAGGTCCAGTGGGATGAAGCCAGTGCTGAGGCGCGCTTCGAGTATACCGATGCCAGTGGTGGGCGACACAATCTGTGGTTGCAAACGAATGATGCACTGGTTGCCCGGGCAAGCCTTGCTGATCGCTACGGCTTAAGGGGACTGGCCATATGGAGTATGGGCCAGGAAGATGAGAACGCCTGGTCCTTGGTCAGAAGTTGGCTTCATCGATAGGCCTCAAGCGTTGCCCGATTGGCGGTGCTTGCGTCTCTGAATGTTTTCTCCTTTGTTTCTCTGGGCCTCGCCATTCATCCAGCGGTCGTTTCCGGTATTTTCCCCCTGGGAGTCATCGGAGGTTTGGTTGAGCAATTCCTCCATCTGCTGTGCAATTAGCCTGGTTTCTTCAATGACGGTGCGGAGTTTTTGGAGGTTCTGCTCCATGCTCTGCTTTAGCTGTTCATAGGCAATGACCATGGCCGGTGAGCTTGCTTGCGCACTCTGTGTCGCCAGTGATGGGAGTGGTTGCGGCGCGTAAGGATAGGCAACGGCCTGATTGGCCTGGGTCAGACCCTGCATTTGGGCCTGTGCCGGTATTCCCTGGATCTGTGCCGGTACCCCCTGAGCGAGTGCTGAAACCCCCTGGGCCTGTATTCCCTGGGTTTGGGGGCGCTGCCTTTGGTTAGATCCGGCTCCCGCAGTGGATTGACCTGTCCATAGCGCAGACAATTCGTCCCGTATGATCTGACGGAGGATATCATTAGGCATTGGCCCCGGCAGGGCTGGGTTTGCTCCTATACTGCCATCAATTTTGCTTCCGATTAGCTGGTCCTGGTAATTCATACTGAATGCCCCCTGAATGCTGATTTCTTGCCATCTATTGTTCGCTGAGGGGTGGGTGTTTATTCTAGGGTTTAGGTGATGCAAATGGGCAATTGTGACCCATCGAGTTTGGATATTGTTCCTGCCGGCGATCGGGCGTGTCTGATCAGGTGGCATGGCGACGGGAACCCTGCAAAACGGGTTTCCGCTCTATTTCGGTCTATTCAGTCTGCAAAGGTTTCCGGAGTAGTGGATGCAGTGCCCGGGTTTGAGACACTGCTTGTTTACTATGACCCCTGCAAAATCGAATGGGAAGAGCTCTGTGTCCGCCTGTCCGGTCTCGAATGGAAGGCCGGGGATGACGCGCCCTCCCGAACGATTGAGATCCCTGTGGTATATGGTGGGGAATACGGACCGGACCTTGAAATCGTGGCTGAACTTGCGGGGGTTGATACGAACAGGGTTATTGACATGCACACCTCCGCCACTTATGTGGTTTATTTCCTCGGGTTCGTGCCGGGCTTTGCATATATGGGGGATCTGTCAGAGGCGCTGAGACTGCCCCGGATGGTTAAGCCGCGCACCCGCGTTCCTGCCGGCTCGGTCGCTATTGCCGACAGATTCACTGCGGTATACCCGTCCGAGAGCCCGGGGGGGTGGCGCTTGATTGGCTGGACCCCAGTTGCGCTATATGATATAATGCGTCAACCCCGGCCCCTGCTTCAGCCTGGTGACCGGGTCGTGTTCCGTTCGGTGTCGTCGGAAGATGCCAGGCAGTGGCCGACCACAGGGGGTTAAGTTGCTGCGCCCGGTTCTTTCAATAAAAAATGGGGGGGCGATGAGCTCCATTCAGGACCTCGGACGGTGGGGGTATCAGCACGAGGGGGTGCCGCTTTCCGGCGCCCTTGATGTCTTCAGTGCTGTTATGGCGAACAGGTTATTGGGAAACAGCCCAGGTGAGGCCGTTATCGAGGTGACCCTTATGGGGTTTGAAGCCGAGGTCCTGGACGATGTTTTTGTGTCCATTACCGGCGGTGACCTGGATGCCAGGATCAACGGGGGGTATGCAGAGCCCTGGCGCGCTTACCACCTCAAAACGGGTGACAGGATTGCCTTTCGGGCCCCCATTTCCGGTTGCCGTGCGTATCTGGCAGTGGAGGGCGGGTTCGATCTGCAACCAATTATGGGGTCGTATAGCACCGACTTCTTTGCTCATTTTGGAGGTTACCGTGGAAGGGCTCTACAGCCCGGCGATGTGTTGGATCGCCGGGATCCAGGCCATGGTCGTGCCATTGGCGGGAGACGCGTGGTCAGCGGTATTTTACCTTCCTACAATGAAAACCTGACGGTAAGGGTGGTTACGGGGCCGCAGCTTGAAAGCTTTTCCCGTGAGGCGGTAGCCCTTTTTTTTAGCTCCGAGTACAGGGTCTTGACCACGTCAAACAGGATGGGTCTGAGGCTGGAGGGGCAACCTGTACCTCCAGTGACCGGGGAGCTGCCCCCGGAGGGTACCCCCCCGGGGTCGATTCAGGTGCCTGCCGATGGCCAGCCGATTGTACTCCTGCGCGGTTGTCAAACCACGGGCGGATACCACAAGATCGGGGTGGTAATTGCCCCCGACCTCGATATCCTGGCGCAGGCACGCCCCGGGGCGGCCATTGTACGGTTCCAGGCCGTTACTCTAAAACAGGCGCATGAACAATACCTCAGGTGGTGTAAAGCCTTGCAAACGAGCGACCCATGATCTGGGTAACCTCACCCGGTTTACCAGTCCCGATAAGACGGCCGTCGATCTCCACCACGGGCATGACCTCCGTAATCGTTCCCGTGATGAAAACCTCTTCTGCCTGGTGTAGGTCGGCAAGGGTAAATTTTTCGGCCTTGACGGGGATGCCCTTTTCAGCAGCTATCTCCAGGACGGCCGAACGGGTGACTCCGGATAGGATATGGTTGCCCTCCGGGTGAGTCCAAAGGGTTCGATCCTTGACGACGAAGAGATTCGATGAGGTTCCTTCGGTGACGATACCCTCCCGGACGAAAATAGCCTCGTAGCAGCCGCTTTCCAAAGCCTTCTGCTTGGCCAGGCTGTTCAGTAGAAGGCCGGTCGATTTGATATGGCACATATGCCAGCGCAGGTCCTCGGTGGTAATCGCTTTAACCCCGGTTTTCCGCAATTCGGGACGAGGTCCTTTCTCCGGACGCGTAATTATATACAGAGTGGGTCGGGGATCAACGGGCAGGGCATGGGCGCGGGGCGCTGGACCCCTGGTGACCTGTATATATACAGCGGCATCGGCTTTCTCCAGCGAGTTTGCCGCCAGTGTTTCCTGCACCGCGGACGAAATCGTTTCAAAGGGAAAAGGCAGGTCGAGCCTTATGGCCTTGGCGCTCTTTTGTAAGCGTTCCAGGTGTTCTGTCATTCGGAAGGGACTGCCGCCGTAGCACCTTATGACTTCATAGACCCCGTCGGCAAAGGTAAAACCCCTGTCTTCGACCGAAACAAGGGCCTGGTTATAGGGAACGAGGCTTCCATTCATGTACACGACTTCCGGCAAATCGATCACCCCTTGAGAATATTCTAACAGCCCCTGTTCATTCATTACGAGACGGGGAATGTGGCAAAATGATTGAGGAGGGGGGGTATGGCCACCAATGAATCAGGTTTTGAGGCTTTCTATTGTCTTGTTGTTTGTCGTTTCTGTTCTCCTGCCGGGTGTCGCAAACGCGCAGGAGGCGGGCAAACCCGTTAACGAACTGGGCATAAAAGCCAGGGCGGGGCTCCTTATGGACACAACCACCGGGCAGGTCCTTTACAATTTTAACGAACGTGAAAGGATTCAACCCGCCAGTCTGGCCAAGATAATGACATTCGAGATCGTTCTTGAGGCCCTCGAGGACGGTACCCTGAAACGCGATACCAAAGTCCCCATCAGCGAAGACGCCTGGCGGTTGGCGCTCAATAACACATTATCGAATATGTTTCTCCAGGTCGGGGATATGGTGAGTGTCGATGCCCTCCTTCGCGGCTTGATGGTTTCCTCCGGCAATGATGCGGCCCTTGCCCTGGCGGAGTACCTTGGCGGATCGGAGCAGGGTTTTGTTAATAAGATGAATGAGAGGGCTAAGGAACTCGGACTAAAGGATACCGTCTTCAGGAATAGTCATGGTTTATCCGCCCCCGACCAGTATACGACTGCTTATGACATGGCTATCCTTGCCAGGCACATTGTACTGGCGCACCCGGAGGCCTTGAAGATAACCTCACTTAAGGAATTCGAACACAA
>DYIG01000003.1:0-9845 GCA_020723725.1 Thermaerobacter marianensis
CGGCCAGGCCGGAAAGACCACTGATCCTGATCGCATATTTCAAGGCTACAGCATCCAGCCAGCCGCATCGCCTTGGCCGCCCGGTCGTCGTGCCGTATTCATGACCACGGTCCCTCAGCCAGTCGCCGGTTTCATCCGCCAGCTCGGTCGGGAAAGGGCCGTCTCCAACCCGGGTGACGTAGGCCTTGGCAACCCCGATCACACTATTGATCTTTGTAGGACCAACCCCCGCCCCTATGCATGCACCACCCGCTATGGGGTGGGAGGATGTAACGTACGGGTATGTTCCATGATCTATATCCAGAAGGGTCCCTTGAGCGCCCTCAAAAAGGACATGCTCCCCCTTGTCGATCGCGTTATTGACCAGGAGTGAGGTGTCTGAAACAAAGGGACGGAGTCTGTCTGCGTAACCGAAATAATCCTCATATATCGATTCAGCATCAAGTGGTTCAGCACCATGGACGTGCTGAAGAGCAGAGTTAACCCCTGATATAGCCTCCTCAAGTTTAGCCCTGAAGATAACCGGATTGATGAGATCGCTCATTCTAATGCCCGAGCGGGCGAATTTGTCACGGTAGGCGGGACCGATTCCCCGGCCCGTTGTGCCGATCTTGCGATCACCGCGCCGCTGTTCCTCAAGCGAATCAAGAACTTTGTGGTAGGGCATTATCACATGGGCGCAATCGCTGATGTGAACGCGGTTTACATCAAATCCCTCGGCGGCCAGGCCGTCCATTTCGTGCAGGAGCTGAGCGGGATCAACCACCACCCCGTTGCCGATAACGCAGGTCTTGTTATTCAGCAGCCCTGAGGGTATGAGGTGCAGTTTGTATTGTTTGCCTTTTACCACCACAGTATGGCCGGCATTGGCGCCACCCTGATAACGAACCACAATCCCTGCCTGCTCGGAAAGGTAGTCTACAATCTTACCCTTCCCTTCATCTCCCCACTGCGCACCTACGAGAACGAGTGTCGACATCCGTAGAACGGCTTCCCCCTGACCCTCAAAGCTAACTGCGTCAATAGCTAACTGCACGTTGAAAACTAGGCTGTCTGCAATCGCTTTTCAAGGTTAACAAACTTGCCAATGTCCTTCAAGAACAATAATTGAACCGACCCGACGGGGCCGTTCCGCTGTTTGGCAATAATCAATTCGATGATATTCTCAGCCGCGGTATCGGGGTTATGGTATATGAAACCGACCAGGTCCGCGTCCTGCTCGATGGCCCCGGATTCCCTCAGGTCTGACAACTGCGGTCTCCTGTCCTGCCGTTGTTCCACGGAGCGGCTTAACTGCGAGAGGGCCAATACCGGCACCTGCAACTCCCTTGCCAGAGACTTGAGGGAACGGGAGATCATAGAGATCTCCTGCTGCCTGCTATCCACATGGCTCCTCACATGCATAAGCTGAAGGTAGTCTATTATAATTAGGCCTATTTTGTGTTCAGACTTCATTCGACGTGCCCGTGCCCTTATCTCCATGAGGGAAAGGTCCGGCGAATCGTCGATGAATATCGGGGCCTCGCTAAGCCGCCCGAGCCCTTTGGCCAGGCGGCTCCAGTCGTCATCGGTAAGCATGCCTGTCCTTAAACGGTGGCTATTAACCTGGGCCTCCGCGCAGAGCATTCGCTGTGCCAGCTGATCGCGTGACATCTCCAGACTGAAAATCCCTACAGGAACCTTCTTGCGAATGGCCGCGTGGCAGGCGATATTTAAGCAAAGCGCCGTTTTCCCCTGGGATGGCCTTGCCGCAAGGATAATCAGCTCGGAGGGGTGCAGCCCGGAGGTCAGGTCATCGAATTCCATAAAACCGGTTGGGACGCCTGTTACGTCACCTTTATGCGTGTACAGGAACTCGATTTGTTCATAGGTCTCAATAAGAATCTCCTTTATGGCAACGTAACTCCGGGTGTTGCGTTTCTGGGCAACCTCGAAAATAAGGCCCTCCGCAGCGTCCAAAATGTTATCTATACTATCCTGTTCCTCATAAACTCGGCGGCTGATCTCCGCGGCAGCATGAAGCAGCCTCCTCAGAACCGCCTTTTCCTCAACGATACGGGCGTAGTACCCGACATTGGCGGCAGTCGGTACGGCATTGGCAAGTGAAGTGATATACCCTATTCCACCCACCCCGTCGAGCTGGTTCCTGCGCCGCAGCTCTTCAGTGACCGTGATGATATCTACCGGTTCCGACCTGTTGAACAAGTCGGTCATTGCCTCGAATATCTGCCGGTGCACATCCCGATAAAAAGACGACGGTTGAAGGATCTCCAGGACTTCGGTAACAGCTTCCTTTTCGATGAGCATGGCCCCCAGGACAGACTGCTCAGCATCCAGGTTTTGCGGTGGGAGGCGATCAAGCCCCGTTGCCAACATTTATCTCACCTTTCGGAATGCCTTCACTGAGACTCTACTTGCACAGTTATAGAAGCGGAAACCTGAGGGTGGAGCCTTAAATCTATACGGTACTCCCCAACGGCCTTTATAGGAAGGTCCAAATCAATGCGACGCCTATCAATATTAAGCTTAAACGTTTTCTTTATGGCGTCCGCGATATCCTGGTTAGTAACAGAACCGAATAGGCGGCCTCCATCCCCGGCCCTGGCCTTTATGGTGACGGTCTGACCATTCAGTGTTGCCCCCGCCTTCTCCGCCTCGGTCAACACCTTCTTGGCTTCGTTCTCCTTGCGTTGTTGGCGATCTTTTAAAACATTCATGTTCGAGGTGTTGGCTTCTACCGCAATACCACGAGGCAATAGGTAGTTACGAGCGTATCCGTCATTTACGTCCACCACTTCGCCTTCACTACCCAGGCCCTTAACATGCTTTTTAAGTATCACCTTCACGGTGATCAACCCCTTTATCTGCTTTTGCTGAGAGCCGACGGTAATCCGTGACCGTGTCGAACAGCCCCGCTGTTACAACCACCATGGGAAAAAAGAGGAGGAGTCCCGCCACTAACACTACAGATAAACCCCTGGCAACGTTCCAACGGTTTAAAAAATACACTGCAAAGGACAACCCTTGAACAAGAAACACCCAATACAGAACCATGTTGAGGTTTAGCAGTATTGGTTTAACTAAAGGGACATCCACCTTGTCAGTGAGAACCGCCAATACCATATTAGCAAGAAATACGTAGAAAAGGGGTTTTGGAAGGCGCCATTCGGTGAAAGCAGGAACGGGTTTAACGTTATGTCCCATACGTCTTAAGACCAATTGGGCGGCCAAGAAACTGAGAAACCCTGTAATAGCCGAACCACTGGCCAGAAGCGCAGGGAACAGGAGCCTCAAGTTGGACTTTAATTGCTCCAGCGCCATTAGAGGGTTCTTCTGAGCAGACCCTTGCACTTGACTCATCTTGCTGACTGCCTCAAAGGCCTGGCTAAAAAACCTCTCCATGAGTTCAAAGGGGTTTTCCCGAAAAATAAGATAGGGGAGAAGCATGCTGATCGCCAGCCAGGCTGCCGAAGCGATGGTCGCAGCCAGGACATTGGCCCAGGCAGGGAGATCGCGCTTGAACCCCCACCCCAGTGTCATACCGATCATACCCACCATGGCGCCTTGCAAAAAACCCGATAGCGGGCCGGTGAAAAGGATAAGGACCAGGATCGCCACAATCGATGCCAATAGAGCAGTTCTACGGTTATGCCTTAGGTACAAAAGGGTTATGGGAACAGGGCTGAAGAAAATACTGACCAATCCCAGCAACGGCACGTAGATGCCGATGAGCACAAGGACCACCGTAACTGCTGCAAACATTGCCCCCTCTACGAGGGCACGAACCTCCAATGAGCTGTTCAGGTGACTCACACCCTGTTAAACCGGCTCGCGACCTTCCCGACCGGACATATGTTCGGCAATAACGGATAGATCACCGTACCATTTTTCCAATTGGTGTTCATGTTTTATATGAACATCTAACTTGTTAATGATTCGCAAATCGAGACGGGTAGGACTAATTCCCAAACGACGGCCCAGGAGATAGGTATGTATAATCGTGTCCGAAAGACCCTCAACGATTACCTCCTCGTGCCCCTGGGCAATACCGCGCAAGGTGTTGGCTGTCCCGCCTACAAGTTCCGCTTTGAGCCACTCGACTACGCGGGCAGCCCGAACCACCTCGCTATCCTTTTCGGTACCCGGACTACTCATCGCATCTTTGGTAAGATGTGAAGCCTCCTTCATACAGGAGCCCCCCTGAAGCGTTTAGGTACCCTCTGACTTCGCCGCCCCGGACCTAAAACCCTTCCATTGGAAACCAATGTAAGAAACTCCGGTCGGGGGTGTCTGACCGGTTTACTCGACGGTAAACGGCAATAGGGCAATGAGGCGCGCCCTTTTGATGGCAGTGGTAAGTTGACGCTGGTGCTTTGCACAGTTGCCGGATATGCGGCGGGGAAGGATCTTGCCCCTCTCGCTGACGAACTTCTTCAGCCGTCCGGCGTCTTTGTAATCCACCGCTAACACCTTATCTACGCAGAAGCCGCAAACCTTACGGCGGCGGCGACGTTCCTTCTTTGCCAACAGGATACCCCTTTCCACCTGCTAAAACGGTATGTCGTCTTCCGGGAAATCCGCCTCTTCGCCGAAAAGGCCGGTTTCCCCTGTTTGACCCGTATTCTCGCGTGGTCTATCCAAAAATGTTACGGACCTGGCCACAACCTCCGAAACGCGGCGTTTTTGCCCGTCCTGCGTCTCATAACTCCTCACTTGGAGCCGCCCTTCAACAGCTACAAGCCTCCCTTTGCCTAAATGAGAAGCACAGGTCTCGGCAAGGCGACGCCATAAAACCACATCGATAAAATCCGTTCCACGTTCCCCCTGAGAGGTTGTGAACGAACGATCAACGGCGACAGTAAACTTGCCGACTGCCACGCCTGCCGGGGTATAACGTAACTCCGGATCTCGAACCAGTCTGCCTATCAGAACCACGACGTTAAGCATTAATTCTCCCCCTGTTTAACAAGGAGGTAGCGGATAACCCCATCCATAATCCGCATGACCCTTTCCAGTTCGGTGCCTAAACCGGGATCCGCATTGAAGTTCACAATGAAGTAGTTTCCTTCACGATGCCCATCAATCTCATAGGCCAGGCGCCGACGTCCCCAACGGTCAATGTTATCAATAGCACCACCGCCGTCGGTAATCGTCTTGGTTATTCTTTCTAAAACACCCTCTGAGGCTTCTGCTTCAAGCGTGGGGTCAACGACTAGGGCAAGTTCATATGAGCGCACCAACTAACACCCCCTTCCCATGGACTAAAAGCCTGCAGTACCGGCTTACGGCCCCACCGATGCCGTTAATATAAGGCCTCACACGGTGGAACAGGAAGGTGACAGGACAAGGCCAGTCAACCGCAATGAATTATACCATCAAAGGGGCTCATTGCAAGCGGCTTGAATCTCTTTAATATCACGTTCCAGTTTTGCCCGGGGTAACATGACCATCCTCTGACACCCCAGGCACCTTAACCTGATATCCGCACCTGTCCGAAGCACTTCCCAGCGATCCTCGCCACATGGGTGAGGTTTTCTCAGGCGTAGTATATCACCGAGGCAGATTTTCAAGGGGTTCCCACACCCCCGATCGGCATCCTGATGACCAAGCCAGTGAGCAAGTTAAAGAAGCTCATCATCCAGGGCATGATGGTAGAGCCTTGAATTACCTGATGTAAATTGGCTGGGAGAAACCTAATCATCGGGTAAAGGAGTCCAACTGCGGTGCTTAGAAACAGAAACTGCTGAACAAACCCAAGCGCCGCACCACCCAAGCGATCAACCCCCCATATCAGGGGCAACTTGCCGATGGTGGCTTGTATCAGACGCCCCAAGAACTCTGCTCCAAATTGGACGGCTGCAAAGATTATAAAGAACGATATCGATTGAAGGATGAAATCCGAAAATAGCCCTGCTATTAAATCGTTTGGTGTTATGTTAACCGCACTGCCCGCTTGGGTAATTTGAGCTTCAACCTGCTTCATCACCAATTCCTTGTAAGCCGGTGGAAAGCCGTAGGAATCGAAGGATCGCGAAACCTGATCCATCATTATTGACTCAGCAGCCCTGTTGGCCCCGACGGGAATCGAAATACCTGAACCCGTACCCATATGTTTTAATACCCATTCCCTTATACCAAAGCGGGCATCAATAACACCTGAAAGGTTTTTGGACCAGGCAGCACCAACCCATAGAGCCAAAATATATGACACAATCCGCGCAACACCTCGTATCAGGCCTATCCGCAGCCCGACCAGAGCACCCAGGACAAAGAGCACCGCCATCACGGCGTCAAATATATTGTTCACAGCCCCTTCACCTCCCTTGGGTGCCTGAGCCACATTGCATATTTTAATCCTAACTTCCATATACTGCATCTAGCAATCTACGGGAGGAGCCTTATGCCCAAAACATGGAGCCCACTGAACGGCCTCCAAATAAGCAATAAATGCAGGGTGATGTTCGACGATGCAGATGCAGCTTCCCGGCTTAATCGGTCTCTGGCTTCGCTTTTAGCGAACCACGGGCCCAAACCTTCCAAGCCACTTGCGGTCTGCATTGGCACTGACCGTTCAACCGGAGACTCCCTTGGACCCCTGGTTGGTTACCATTTAAAACGGATGAATCCCCTGCAACTCAGCATCATGGGGACACTGGATAATCCCGTGCATGCCAGTAATCTCACTGAAGTCGTCGGCCTTTTGGAATCAAAGTATAAGGACTATACCATAATTGCTATCGACGCTTGCCTGGGCAGGGTTGAGAACGTTGGAACAATCAACGTCTCCCCGGGGCCCATTAAGCCCGGTGCAGGAGTCAACAAGATCCTTCCGGTGGTCGGCCATATATCAATAACTGGCACAGTAAATATGGGCGGAATGATGGAGTATTTAGTCCTGCAGAACACGCGTCTCAGTCTGGTAATGAAAATGGCTGAGGTTATAGCAGAGGCATTATTCCTAGCCACAAATTCAATAAATGGAACGGTTGAAACAAAATCCGTTCGAATCAACGAGATGGAACCGGATTACCTGCTTAATCCAAACCATAATCCTTCTTCATCTTTTCATACCTTTCCAAAGCATACTGGTCAATCTCTGCAAGAGGAAGGGAATTCAGAAGCGGCACCAGGTGTTTCCGGAGGGGCTCACCCCTGACCATCCATTGGAAGTAGTGCCTGCCCCCATGGTTGTAGGGTCCATAAAGACGGGACCCTGGAATCGTTCCCACGAGAAATCGGAAAACCTGCTCGTGCCTGGAGTGCATGCGAATGGAGACATGAGGCTGTTTACCGTCGCCTCCGAAATGCCCCTCGCCCACCAGCAGACCCAGAAGAACGCCTGTCGTGAAGTCCCCTACAGAGGGAACTGCAGTGGCCCTTGTCGTTGTTTCACCGTTATGTAACACGTGAAACACTCCTCACCGCTTCCCCTATTTCAAACTGATACCGATGTCCCGATAATCTCCTCTATTAAACGCTCGAGTTCCTCAGAGCTAAAATACTCTATTTCAATGACGCCACGGGAGGTGCCGCCATTTATGCGCACCCGCGTGCTCAGTCTTTCCTCAAGGCGGTCTGTCAGGGCTTGAATTATCAGGTCCTGGCCGGTGGTGCCACCGACACGCTCCCGTGCTTTGCCCTTATGAGACCCATCGAGCGCCCGTCTAACAGCTGCCTCGGCGGCCCGAACCGTTAAACCTTCCGTGACAAATCGTCGTGCCAGACCCAGCTGCATACTGGGATCGCCAATCCCGCAAAGGCAACGCGCGTGCCCGGCACTCAACTCGCCGGCCTCGACCATTTTTTGAACCCTCTCGTCCAGTCCAAGAAGTCGAACGGCGTTGGCGATGGCCGGCCTGCTCTTGCCAATGCGTACAGCAAGCTGTTCTTGAGTTACGCCTAGAAGCTGCATTAACTCTTGGTAAGCCCTGGCTTCTTCAATAGCGTTCAGGTCCTCGCGTTGAATGTTCTCAATTAGGGCAATCTCCATGGTTTCCGCGTCGTTCATTTGCCGAATGATGGCCGGAATCGAACGCAAGCCAGCGATTTGCGCCGCCCGCCACCTTCTCTCCCCGGCAACGATCTCATAGCCGTCACCCGAATTGCGAACGATCACCGGCTGAACCACGCCGTGCTCCTTAATTGATTCCGCCAACTCCTGAAGCTTGCTGTCGTTGAACGACTTCCGGGGCTGGCGGGGATTTGGCCTTATGGCGTCAACGTTCAACTCAGAAACCACGTCGCTTTCACGCACCTCAATCGGCAACAAGGCCTCCAAACCCTTGCCGAGGCCTTTTCTGACGACCATTCTCCAGCACCTCCTTCGCTAATTCCATGTAAACTTCAGCGCCCTTTGACCGCCTGTCGTACATAACAACAGGCAACCCATGACTAGGTGCCTCGCTTAACCGTACATTCCGGGGCACGATAACCCCGAAAACCTTGCCGCGAAAATACCTTTTCACCTCGTCCACGACCTGAATCGACAGATTGGTCCTGCCGTCAAACATGGTCAATAGGACACCTTCAATTTCAAGGTCAGCATTAAGCGCGCTACGAACAATATTAACGGTATTCATGAGCTGAGACACGCCCTGTAAAGCATAAAACTCACACTGAATGGGGATCAAAACGGAATCCGAGGCAGTCAGGGCATTAATCGTAAGCAAACCAAGGGAAGGAGGGCAGTCAATGATGATAAAATCATAATCACCCCTGACAGGCTCCAAAGACCGTTTTAATCTGGTCTCACGGCTTATTACGGCCACAAGTTCGATCTCGGCGCCCGCCAGATCGACGTTGGAAGGAACCAAACTGAGATTCTCAACGGGGGTGTCAACGACAACATCTGATACGGCAACGGAATCGATCAACACCTCATAGACAGTGCCTGCGATCTTCTTCTCCTGAGCCCCCAAACCACTGCTACTATTGCCCTGGGGATCTCCATCCACTAGCAAAACGCGTTGCCCGAGCATAGCAAGACAGGCACTCAAGTTCACTGCGGTGGTCGTCTTACCAACCCCACCCTTTTGATTGGCTACCGCAATTACTCGCCCCATTCCCCTCACCCCGCAACCGCGTTCCAAAACCACCTCTATTCTACATCAATGCCTGGCCCTGCATCCTTGAACCTCCTCAGAGCCTTCCAGGTACGTGCATAAGCGCCATGGCCACGAGGGATCCGGACTCGAAGCTCCACCCATTCATCACCTTCTTCAATATCTAATGCAGCAGGAACGCCAGAATCACGCAAAAGGGCAATAGCGTGCCGGAAGTTATTTACAAATATCCGCACATCTCTAACAGCACCTATACGAACCCGAGGGCGTTTTCCAGAACCTGCCTCCTTAAAAATCTTTTCACCTTTGATAAGACGATCCACCAGGCGCTCCGTATCCTTAACTGTCAGCCGCCTTCGCACTACCTCGGCTAACACTACCTTCTGTAATTCCGCAGAACCGAGCTTCAATAAGGCCCTAGCATGCCGTTCGGACAGTATTTCCCGGGAAATAATCTCCCGAACCTCGGGGGCAATCTGCAGCAGTCTAAGCCTGTTAGCGACAGAGGATTGGGTCCGGCCTACTTGTTGTGCCACTTGTTCCTGAGTCAAACCGAACTCCTTTACGAGCCGTTCATAAGCAACTGCTTCCTCAAAAAAATGCAGATTTTCACGCTGCACGTTTTCAACAAGGCTCGCTAAGGCAGCCTCTTCATCGGACATCTCCTTAACAACCGCCGGAATCTGCAACAAACCGATGACCTGCGCAGCCCTCCAGCGCCGTTCGCCCGCAATAAGCTCATAACCATCCGTTCGAGGTCTTACGATTACCGGCTGAAGCACA
>DYIG01000003.1:9855-13405 GCA_020723725.1 Thermaerobacter marianensis
GTGGATACGGATTGATTCAGCCAGTTCCTCAATCTCTTTTTGGGCAAAGGTTCGACGGGGTTGGTACTGACCAGGCCAAATCGCCCGAACGTCAATATAGGAAATGCCCTCATGAGACTTACCCACAGGTCCATCGCCAGCACTCTGGAACAGAACAGTTCACCCCTTCTCATAATGGGCGCTTAGATGGCACTCCCGAGCGCCGTGGATAACCATCAGGCGTCACGGCAGTCTTCGAAACCACTACCAACGACCTTTCGACAGCAGAATACGGCAATTTATATTTGACATAACGGTGGAAAGCACCTCCGAGGGTGGCCATGGCCTTTTCGCATAGTGTCATCTCCTGGTCCACGGCCTGTCCTTTCATACCTACAAAAACCCCACCCACACGAATAAACGGCAGGCATAACTCCATAAGAACGCGCATTTCAGCGAGGGCACGAGCAAAAGCGAAATCAAATCTCTCACGGAGTTCAACCGTATTGGCCAGATCCTCAGCTCGGCCGTGAATGACCTCTATCTCCTCGAGACCTACCAGAGGCAGCACGTGGCGAAGAAATGCCACCTTCTTGCCTGTCGCCTCAATCAACGTAATAGACACGGGACGTTCCGAAAGGAAGAGGCCCACCACAACGCCCGGCAAGCCGGCACCGGAACCGACATCCACCAACCGCACACGGTCCGATCCTTTGCTCCCATCATCGTTTCCTGACCCCATCAGCCCTTCGAGAAACTGGGCCAGAAACAAACAGTCAATAAGGTGTTTCTCAATAACGGTCTCGGGGTCCCTGAGACCCGACAAATTACGGCTCTTATTCCACTCTAACATTTCCGCCATGTACAGTAGCAGCCTTTCAGCCAGCTGATCGGTAACAGGCACACCCAGCATTGACGCGCCAGTCTTCAGATAAGCCTTTGCATCAAAGCTGGAATTCAAGGCATTTCACCCCGATGCCGGTACCTTTCAAGGTAGCAAATGAGCACTGAAATATCAGCCGGAGCAACACCGGGAATACGCATGGCTTGTCCAACCGTGCCCGGGCGGGCGCCCGACAATAGCTCCTTGGCCTCGTTTGAAAGCCCCTTAAGGCCCCTGAAATCTATGTCCTCAGGGATGATTTTCGACTCCAACCTTTCCAGCCGCTCAGCCTCAATCCGTTCACGGGCAATGTAACCCTCGTACTTGAGGACCATTTCTACTTGATCCGCCACATCCGCAGGAACAGAGGGCCGGTCCACATCGACCATTTCAAGGGACCTATAGTCAATTCCAGTCCGGCGCAAAAGGTCGGCCAGCGTCACCGACCCTTTAGGGGCCGCATGTCCTGCCATACCCGCCAACCGATCAAGCGCAGGGCCGGGTGAGACGCGCGTGGTCTTAAGACGGTTCACCTCGGACTCAATGAAAGCCTTTTTCTTCATAAACACCTGATACCTCAAGTCATCTACGAGACCGACAAACCGGCCTTTTTCCGTAAGGCGAAGATCGGCATTATCCTGGCGTAAACTGAGCCGGAATTCCGCCCGGCCCGTTAACATGCGGTATGGCTCCGTAACACCCTTGATTACCAGGTCATCAACCAACACGCCGATATAGGCCTCCGACCTACGCAGGATAAACGGATCCCTTTCGAGAAGCACTCCTGCAGCGTTGATTCCGGCGATCAACCCCTGAGCGGCCGCCTCCTCATACCCGGAGGTGCCGTTAACCTGCCCGGCAAAGAACAACCCCTTAACCCGTTTCGATTCCAGTGTATGCCTAAGTTCCTTAGGGTCAATGTGATCATATTCAATGGCATAGCCCGGCCTGATCAGCACAGCGTTCTCCAGACCCCGAACCGTCCGCAACATTTCTATCTGCACATCCTCGGGGAGGCTGGTTGACAGCCCCTGAACGTACATCTCAACGGTATCGCGACCCTCAGGCTCGATAAAAATCTGGTGGCTTTCCTTACCGGCAAACCGGACAACCTTGTCTTCAATGGATGGACAATACCTCGGTCCCCTGCCCTCAATAACCCCGGAGTACAGGGGAGACCGGTAGAGGTTATCCTGAATAACCTTATGGGTTTGACGGTTGGTGTAGGTCAGCCAACAGGCAAGTTGATCAGAGACAGCAATACCCTTGCCCTGATTCAAGAACGAAAAGGCCAACCCTTCGCTTCCATCCTGCCTTTCCATCACCGAAAAATCGATGGATCTCCGATCAATGCGCGGCGGTGTGCCAGTCTTGAACCTGCCCAAGGTGAAGCCGATCTCCTTCAGGCTGGCCGACAGCCCACGCGCAGAAACCTGTCCACTGGGCCCGCCAGTACTGATGGCATCACCTGTAATAACTCGGGATTCGAGATAAACCCCACCGGCTATGACAATGGCCCGGGCCCCGATCTCTATGCCGGTCTGAAGCATGACACCGGAAACCCTATCACCGTCAAGAAGCAGCCGTGTTACCATGCCCTGCCGGACATCCAAACCCTCCTGCCCCTCCAAAACCCTGCGCATCAAAGCCTGATAGGCCCTCTTGTCGACCTGCGCGCGAAGGGCACGCACTGCGGGCCCCTTGCCGGAATTCAGTTCACGGATCTGAATGGCTGCCTCATCTGAAACAAGGGCCATCTGCCCCCCGAGGGCATCGATCTCCCTCACAAGCTGGCCCTTCCCGGGGCCACCTACCGAAGGGTTACATGGCATAAGGGCAATGTTATCGATGTTGAGAGTGAGCATGAGCGTGCAACACCCCAGCCTGGCGGCCGCCAAGGCTGCCTCGCAACCCGCATGTCCCCCTCCTATAACGACAACATCATAAGAACCAGCCCTATAGCCCAAAGCCGGAACCTACTTCCCGATGCAGAATTCCCGAAAGATGGTATCCAAAATGTCTTCATTAACCGTCTCTCCAGTGACCTCGCCAAGCAACCTGCACGACTCCCTTAAATCAACCCCAACGAGTTCCGGTGGGAGAGCATCAGAAACCGCACCCCTGGCACGTATCAGCGACTCCAGGGCACCCTTAAGGTCCCGGTACTGCCTCGCCCTCGTCACCACAACCCGCTCCCCCAAACCGTTGGCGCTCAATCCGGCGACCTCCAGGGCGCGCGCCTTAACGACCCTCTTAAGCTCGGACAGGCCTTTGCCCTGACGTGCAGACAACTCCACGACAGGGCTTCCGGGGAACTGCATCTTAAGTTCGTCCCGATCAATCTTCGCCAGCCCTAAATCAACCTTGTTTATGGCGACCACCGTTTTACTCGGGTCAACCAAGTCGAACAGTTCTTCATCCGCCGCATCCAAACCCGTGGAATCATCAACGACGATGACGACAACCCCGGCCTCGGAAGCGACCTCCCTGCTCCGTTGCACGCCCATCCGCTCGACAACATCCGCCGTCTCCCTGACCCCTGCTGTATCCTGCAGAACCAACATAATTCCCTCCACTAAGACTGACTCCTGAACCACATCACGGGTTGTGCCTGGTATGTCGGTAACAAGGGCCCTTTCCTCTCCCAGAAGGGCATTCAAAAGGGAGGACTTCCCGGCGTTGGGCTTG
>DYIG01000003.1:13415-18211 GCA_020723725.1 Thermaerobacter marianensis
ACACCCTCCCTGACCAGACGACCCTCCCGATAACCACAGACCAAATCCTCCAGGGCAGTCTGTGCTTCCGCAAGAAGCGCCTCAACCTGCTCGCGGGGCAGGTCGTCAACCTCATCTTCAGGGAAATCTATCAGGGCCTCGAGATGGGCCAGGCACCTTAACAAGTCCGCCCGGATACCCCTTACCCTCTCAGAAAGCCCGCCTCCCAATTGAGCAAAGGCTGCCTTCCGGGCAACCTCACTTTGGGCACTGATCAGTTCGGCCACAGCTTCAGCCTGAATAAGGTCTATGCGTCCGTTTTGAAAGGCGCGTCGCGTAAACTCGCCCGGTTCAGCAAGGCGAGCGCCGAGATCAAGGAACACCCCCAGGATTCGTCGAAGCACAGCCCCGCCACCATGGCATCCAACCTCGACAACGTCTTCACGGGTATAAGAGCGGGGAGCACGCATCACCGTAACCACGACCTCATCCAACCGTTCGCCATTAGCTGGATCGATAATGTGACCATACCGCGCCCGGTAACCCGGCCATTCGATGTCATCACCCCCACCCCTGGCGGATCGAAACACCTTGGTAAGGAGGGTCACTGCCATAGGGCCGCTAAGACGAACCAATCCAATAGCCCCCGGGGACGGTCCGGTGGCGATAGAAACTATGGTATCGTCATCAGGGCATAACACTGGCTTCAAGTTTATTCCTCAACCGGTTTATGATTTGAATAAGAGATTAAACGGAGAGTTTGGAACCTCGGCAGAATCAGCTTTTGCACTAGCGTACTACTTGACGGGAGCAACAACCACTTTCCTGTAAGGCTCCTCACCGCGGCTATGGGTTTTAACTCGAGGGTTGTCCTTTAAGGCCATATGAACGATCCGCCTGTCGGTCGCCGGCATCGGATCCAACGATACCTCCCTGCCATAACGGATAGCCCTTTCTGCCGCCCGTGCTGCCAACCTCTCCAGGGACTCGCCCCGTTTATTCTTATAACCTTGTACATCTAAAACAACACGGCTGCCGTCTCCGGCTATTCTCCTGGACGCTGCGTTAGTAAGGTACTGCAGCGCAGCCAAAGTCTGCCCCCGCCGGCCAATAAGTATTCCAAGTCCTTCGCCATCGATATCGACGTTAATAATGCCGTCCTTCTCCTGCCAGACAACCTTCAGCGGTATCTCTAAAAAATCACCAACTTGCCTGATAAAATCGGCCGCAAACTCCCCCTTGGACGGGCGCCAGGTAACCCTGACCCTCGCTTCACGAGTCTTTAATAAGCCGAGAAAACCACGCGCGCCCTCATCCAGAACCTCAATCTCGGCCTTGTCGCGGGTAATCCCCAACTCTTCCAATGCAGCTTCTACGGCCTCCTCCACAGTACGCCCGGTCTTTTCAACCTCACGCATTGGAGCTCTTCCCCTCCCCTGAAGCCTTTCTTTTTAACCCCGAAGGGACTATGTATTGCTGCAGTATGGTGAACAGGTTACCCACAACCCAGTAAAGGGCAACCCCTGCCGGGAGGGTATATGTAATCCACACGATGAAGGGCGGCATCATATACAACATCATCTTCTGTTGCATCTGTTGCGACCCATCCTTAGGAGTTGTCATCCATGATTGCCAGAATGTCGTGGCACCCGCCAAAATGGGCAGAATTAAGGTCTTATCGGCAACCGCTAGATTACTGATCCACAGAAAGGAAGCGCCCTTGAACGCTGGGTTATCCAGAAGGACCTTATAGAAGGCCCACAGGAACGGCAATTGCACGAGCAAGGGGAGACAGCCGGACGCGGGGTTAATCTTGTTCTCCCGCCACATCTTAACCATTTCCTGATTTAATTTATTGGGATCGTTTTTGTACTTCTTACGCAGACGCTCCATCTCAGGCTGAAGTTCCTGCATCTTTTTGGCGGAAGTAACCTGAGAAATGGTCAAAGGCCAAAGAACCAATCGAAGGGCTATAGTCAGAAGGATTATCGCCAGGCCGTAATTCCCACTGAATTCGAAGAAAAACTTCAGGGCCTGATTAAAAGCATCAATGAATATGTCCATTAAACCACTTCCTAAAAACCATTTTCCCTGCCGACACCCATCCCATTAACTAATGCTCTTAAGGTACAGGGTCATGCCCCCCAGGGTGCCAGGGACCGCAACGCAAAACCCGCCAAGTGGCCAGTGTGCCGCCCTTAATAATGCCGTGGCGCATTATTGCTTCTTCCGCGTAATGTGAACAGGTTGGCCAGAAACGACATGACCGGCCCTTCAACGGAGAAATGAAGAACCGGTAGGCTTTAATGGGCAACACAAACACAAGGCGAAGCACAAGATTAAACTTCCCCTTTGAGTACCCCGGCTTTTCCAAGCAACCTGAGGACATCCGCTTTTAACTCCTGAAAAGAGGCT
Source organism: Thermaerobacter marianensis (assembly GCA_020723725.1). Classification (GTDB taxonomy): domain Bacteria; phylum Bacillota; class Sulfobacillia; order DYIH01; family DYIG01; genus DYIG01. The sequence continues at coordinate 15,810 of DYIG01000003.1, forward strand.
TCCGCGGCTGAATACCTTCCAACCAAAACCAGCGAATACCCCGGTTTTACCTCGTACTCAACACTGCGGACTATCTCACGTAACCGCCGTTTTACACGGTTCCTCTTAACATTAGACCCGATTTTCCTGGCGGTAGTAAAACCGATCCTGGATGACTTGGACCCCGTCTCCAGAACATATAAGGCCAGAAATCGGGCTCCATAGGACCTGCCCTGCGAGAAGACAACCTGGAATTCAGCCCTGCTGTGTAGACGATCAACACCCTGCACAACGAACCTTGCAGCGCATCAATACCGATTACGGCTAGGCTGTCGGAACCAACCGCCAGCGGCCTCTGCTACGCCGACGCTTAAGTACTCGCCTACCACCAGTATCGCTCATTCTCGCACGGAACCCATGTACCCGGCGACGCCTTCTTTTTTTAGGTTGATACGTACGTTTCATGGACCTTCTCCCTGTCCCATTGCAAGTCATTAGTGACGCCAAACACAGAGGACAAAAATCCCCTGCTTACCGGGAGAATTTTACCCGTCAACCAATTCCGTGTCAACCAAAAACAACCCCTATCTGGTTGTTGCACATGTATTTGGCAGGGTGTTAAGATAATGTCCAGCCTAAACCTTACGAGTCAAATTCCGAAAATATATGTTTATGAGTATGCAAATATTCAGCAGATTTATGCACAACTTGTGGATAAGGTTGTGCATAATTTGTTCAATAGATAAAATTGACATAATTCTTGCCCGAAAATTAGCAAGTCTGACAACGACATAAATCACCCTTTGTTTACGAGGAATCTATTGGGCTTTTTCAATTGGGTCCTAAACGCAATGAGGGTTTCTGTCTCTTAATGTCATTTTTTACATAGGGTAGGGGGAGAAAAATGTTAAGCCTGGAATCGGTGTGGAAAAACGCCTTGGATGCCCTGTCGAAAGACCTACCCCGCCACAGTTTCTCAGCATGGTTGAACACAGTCCAACCTGTAGCCGTCCATGACAATGTGGTTCTCTTAGCCGTCCCTAACAATTTCGCCAAATCGTACCTGGAAGACAGAATATCCACAAATATCTGCAAAACCCTTAGCCAAATCCTTGGTCGGGAGGTGCTACTTGAATTTGTGGTTCCACCTGAGAATGATCCCTCCGAACAAGAACCCGTTCAAGTTGCCACCGTTAACCCTACGGAGCCTAATACGGTTCAAACGCCTTTAAATCCCAAGTATACTTTTGAGACATTCGTCGTGGGTTCGGGAAACCGCCTGGCCCATGCCGCCTCCCTGGCTGTATCAGAGGCCCCAGCCCGGGCATACAACCCCCTGTTTATATATGGGGGGGCTGGTTTGGGGAAAACCCACCTCATGCAGGCCATAGCCCATCAGATTCTTGCGAAAGATCCACGGGCCAAAGTCGCTTACGTTTCCTCCGAAACCTTCGCTAATGAACTGATAAACGCAATCCGCGATCGTTGTCAGATAGAATTCCGCAGCCGCTACCGCAGTGCTGATGTGCTTTTAATTGATGATGTTCAGTTTATAGCTGGGAAGGAAAGCACCCAGGAGGAGTTCTTTCATACCTTCAATACCCTGCATGAAACAAGGCGGCAAATCGTTCTGTCCAGTGACCGTCCTCCCAAGGAAATCCCCACTCTTGAGGAACGTTTACGGTCACGCTTTGAATGGGGCTTGATCTCTGATATCCAACCCCCTGATCTGGAGACGAGGATCGCTATCCTCCGTAAAAAGGCTCAATTGGAAAGGATATCGGTCCCGGATGAAGTAATGGAATTCATAGCAGAAAAAATACAGACCAATATTCGCGAACTTGAAGGGGCACTGACACGCCTCCTGGCCTATTCCTCCTTCAACAAGGTAGATATCAACCTTGAGGTTACTCAAGAAGCGCTCGCCACTATCCTGACTGCGCCCATAAAAAGACAGATAACAATTAAATATATACAGGAAGTCGTTGCGGGTTTCTATAATATCGATACACGGGAATTTCAGGTACGTAAACGCACACGGTCTATCGCCTTCCCTAGACAAGTGGCCATGTTCCTGGCGAGGGAACTAACGGATTCTTCCTTTCCTAAAATAGGGGAGGAATTTGGCGGGCGTGACCATACTACAGTTCTCCATGCCTACGAAAAAATCAACCGCGACATGAAAGATAATTCCGAACTTGCAAACGTGATTTCGACCCTAAAAAAACAGATAACTGGATAACTTGTCTATATCGTGAGGAAAAGATGTTTACTTTATGTGGACAAACTAAAAATTTAAAAAAACCTGGGGAAATTGGGGATGAAAAATTAAAGTTATCCTCAATTTTTCCACCGGCTCAAAGCCTTGTCACTAATAGCCTCAAGTGGATAATCCACAGTATCCCCAGACCTACTACTACTAC
>DYIG01000003.1:18221-29657 GCA_020723725.1 Thermaerobacter marianensis
ATTTAATTTATTACTCGGAGGTAGAAGAAAAATATGAAATTCACGATCGATAACACGATTTTCGCCTCTGCACTCCAGCATGTATCAAGGGCCATACCTAACAGAACAACACTCCCTGTTTTATCAGGCGTACTCCTATCAGCCCGGGACTCAAAACTTAAACTGGTAGCAACAGATCTTGAACTGGCTATTGAAACCCATATTCCTGCAAACGTTGCACAGGAAGGGGATATTGTCTTGCCCGCCCGTTACCTGAGCGAACTTGTGAGAAGGATACCCGGAGGTCTATTGGATTTTGAGAAAACTGAAAACGGTTCAAGTGTGTCCATTCGCTGGGGCAGGTCGGAGTACATAATCAACGGACACCCGGTTGATCAATTTCCGTCACTCCCGCAGTTGGACAAAACCGCGGAGATAACCCTCCCGTGGCAAGAGCTGACCACCGTTTTGGGCGGCTCGTTATTCGCGGCATCACAGGAGGAAATCCGTGCGGTACTTACCGGTCTTTATGTAACTATAGGTGATAACCGTTTACAGGCGCTTAGTACGGATGGCTTCCGTATTGCGTACAGACAGACTTCAGTCCCCGCGTCACAAGATCAAATCTCAATGATTATTCCTGGCAAAAACGTATCTGAACTCCTCCGTCTGCCTGCCGAACAGAACATTAAGGTCAAAGCAGGTGAAAATCAGGTATTTTTTGACCTGGGGGAAATCAAATTTGTTTCGAGGCTGCTGGATGGGACCTATCCACCCGTTTTGGAGCTTATACCACGTGAATATCGTGTCAGGATCAAAGCAGGGCGTCAGGCGCTTCAGGATGTCTGTGAACGGGCCTCCCTTTGCACCGACCCTCGTGAGAAGGCGCAATCTTTGAATCTTAAATGGAACGAGGAGACCCTTTACGTAACAGCAAGCTCCCCAACCCTTGGGGTAATACGAGAGGAATTACCAATACATGCTGAGGGCGAAAAATTTGAGATAATATTCAATGCACGGTATCTAATTGAGGGGTTGAAGAGCGCCCGGGCAGAAGAAGTCGTCTTGGAGCTCAGCGGTCCTTTGACAGCAGCCAGGCTTACTGCGCCCGGTGATGATGGTTTTCTTTACATCATAATGCCCATGAAACCCAATGAGGGGTCTATCTGATTGCGCCGGATAGAGATAAAAACTGATTCCATTAAGCTTGATTCGTTTTTGAAGTGGGCAGGGGTAGTCGAAACTGGTGGCCAGGCTAAATTTTATGTGGCTGAAGGAAAGATTCAGGTTAATGGTGAAAAGGAAATAAGGCGCGGCCGCCAGTTGTTCCCGGGGGACATCGTTTCCATCGAAGGGTTTGGGGAGTACACGATTGAAGGTGGTCGGAGGGATTAAAGCGTGTTTCTTTCCAGGCTCCACCTGCGCGGATTTCGCACTTATGATTCCCTAACTGTCGAATTGGGCCCCGGTGCAACAATTTTGCACGGATCGAACGCCAGCGGCAAAACCAATTTACTTGAGGGCATAATGGTGCTGGCCACGGGTCGTTCCCCTCGGACACCGAGGGATGCCGATCTCATTCAAAAAGGCAAGGATTCCTTTTACCTTAAAGGTCTGGTAGAACGCCGACCAGCCCCCCTTACGTTAGAAGTAGCAGTTGAAAGTGGCAAAAAGAAGGCTGTTAGAATCAACGGTAAATCAGGAAGCTTGATGTCCGTGCTTAATCATTTCCCTGTTATCTACTTTTCACCCGATGAAATTGGCATTGTCAGTGGCGCTCCAGCCCGGAGGCGAAATTTTATAGACGATCTCTGCAATTACGTTGAACCATCTTACATCCATAATCATGTTCAATACCGTTACGTCTTAGAACAGAGGAATGCCCTGCTTCGAAATATCAGGGAAGGGCGGGAATCCAAAAACCTTTTGAATCTTTGGGACGAACAGTTCATCAACTATGGAGCCGCTGTGCTTGCAAGCCGCCTGCGTGTAACTGCCCGGCTGAATAAAGCGGTCAAAAAGGAATACGCCTTCATCTGTCCGGATGAAAAACCGGGGGTATTTTACCGCTCCACTATACGTGGCCTTGCGGAACTTGCACATGAGGACCTGGACCTGGAAAATATCCCTCAATTGTTTCAACAAACACTGGAGGGTTTACAAGATGAAGAAACCTTCAGAGGTTTTACGATAGCGGGCCCTCATCGTGACGATCTCTATTTGAATATAGATGGTTTTGATTCACGTTTCTTTGCTTCTCAGGGCCAGATGAGATCGCTGCTCCTGGCCCTTAAGTTGGCGGCTACGACCCTGATCCGGGAATCCACCGGGAACCAGCCGGTTCTCCTGCTCGATGATGTTCTTTCAGAATTCGATTCGCTCAGGCGGCGGAGCCTCTTGAGCAGGCTTGACCAGTATGAGCAGGTTATAATCACCTGTGCCGATATCTCCGAAGTACATCGGGATATAGCAAGCAAAAAAGCCATGTATCATGTTATGAAGGGGGGTCAGGTCATTGTTCCCTTCGAAGCGGGGGATGGGTACCCAGCCTCTCTCTGATACTTTGAACAACCTCATTTCACGACTCGGTCTACTAGGCCGGATTCACGAGGAAATGTTCATCCTTTTGTGGCCTGGCGTAGTTGGGAGAGAGATCTCACGGAACACTCGCCCGCTAAAGGTAAAGGACGGGGTGATGACCGTCAGAGTACGGAACTCGGTTTGGGCGGCCCAACTATCTTTTCTAAAGGACGATATCATTGGGAAGTTGGCGGAAAAGACAGGGAAGTCGTCTCTTCGCGATATAAGGTTTATTGTTGGTGATATACTGAATGACGAAAATGATGAGGTTCCTGGTGGCTTGAGGTTCGAGAGGTTACAAACCAGGCCGGCAAATCACACAAAGGTTAACCCGGCTCTTATTGATGTTATAAGCGAATCGGTTGGGGATCCGTCCGTTAGGAGTGTTTTCCTAAGGGCTGTATCCTCACATGCCCGCCTTAAGGAGGCACGGCTTTGCAGGGGATGGAAGCCATGTGCTGCATGCGGAGCAATACACCCGCGTGGACCGTACCTCTGTACACCCTGCCGAACTACACTCCGTAGAAAGGGGCCAATTGCCGATGTCGGAAGAAGTAGCAGTTGAGGAGAAAATAAACCCAACAGGGTATGATGCAGAACAGATCCAGGTGCTTGAAGGGCTTGAAGCCGTGCGGCGCCGACCCGGGATGTATATTGGCAGCACGGACAGCAGAGGGCTCCATCACCTGGTCCACGAGATCGTTGATAATAGCGTGGACGAAGCGCTTGCTGGTTATTGCACCCGTATCGACGTCATTCTCAGACGCGATGGAGGCGTTACGGTAATAGATAATGGCCGTGGCATTCCCGTGGCTATTCACCCGAAGATGGGGCGGCCCGCGGTAGAGGTTGCCTTGACCGTCCTTCACGCCGGGGGTAAGTTCAGCGGCCAGGGTTACAAAGTGAGTGGCGGCCTTCACGGAGTAGGTGTATCTGTTGTTAATGCCCTTTCTGAGCGTCTCGTGGTGGAGGTCAAAAGGGATGGCGGGTATTTCAAACAGACCTACCGGCGAGGCGCACCTGTATCTGATCTTGAGAGGGTTGCGGATTCAGATCAAACGGGTACAACTATAACTTTTCATCCGGACCCGGAGATTTTCAAGGAAACAACCGAATTCAAGTTCGAGGTGTTGGCCCAGAGACTGAGGGAACTGGCCTTTTTGAACAAAGGGTTGGCTATCAACCTATCTGACGAACGCACAGGTGAGGAATCTCGGTTCCTGTTTCACGGGGGAATTGTATCCTTTGTTCAACACTTGAACCGAAACAAGCAGCCCCTGTTCCCGAACCCTATTTACTTTATAGCCAAACGAGATGACTGCGAAGTGGAGATAGCCATGCAGTACACCAATGGCTACGCGGAAAGCCTCTTCTCCTTTGCCAATAACATACATACCCAGGAGGGTGGGACGCACGAGGTTGGTTTTAAGACCGCCCTTACCAAGGTTGTCAACGAATATGCCAGGAAAAACGGGATCATCAAAGGCTCACAGGATAACCTTTCGGGGGAAGACATCCGTGAAGGCCTGACGGCCCTGATTTCTGTGAAGATAACAGACCCTCAATTTGAGGGACAGACCAAGACCAAGCTGGGGAATAGCGAGGTCAGGGGTATCGTTGAATCGATTATGGGGGAAGGGTTGTCTATCTTCCTGGAGGAGAACCCTTCGGTTGCGAAGATCATTGTTGAGAAGGCTCTTACGGCTGCGCGGGCACGCGAGGCCGCCAGGAAGGCGCGTGAACTCACACGGCGCAAGGGCGCTTTAGAGATCACCGCACTCCCGGGTAAACTGACTGACTGCATCGTCCGTGACCCTTCAGAGGCAGAAATCTTTATAGTTGAGGGTGACTCTGCCGGTGGTTCAGCCAAACAAGGCCGGGATCGGCGGACTCAGGCCATTCTCCCGCTAAGGGGCAAGGTCTTAAACGTGGAGAAGGCACGCCTGGACAAGATCCTCGGGCATGAGGAAATCAGGGCCATCATTACCGCACTGGGGACAGGCATAGGTGAGGATTTCGACCTGACCAAAGCGCGTTACCACAAGACGGTCATCATGACGGATGCTGATGTGGACGGGAGTCACATCCGAACACTCCTCCTCACTTTCCTGTACAGGTATATGAAAAAACTCATTGAGGCCGGCTATGTTTATATCGCCCAGCCGCCCCTTTATAAAATCTCTGCAAAAAAAGGGAAGGCTGAGCGATATGCCTATTCGGATTCACAAAGGGACACCTTCATAAATGAATTGGGCGGTCTCGATAAGGTAACAATCCAGCGTTACAAAGGTCTTGGCGAGATGAATGCCGAGCAGCTCTGGGAGACCACCATGAACCCCGCGACCAGGACCCTATTGCAGGTGCAGGTTGAGGATGCTATCGCCGCAGACGAAATCTTCACCACTCTTATGGGCGAAAAGGTTGAGCCGCGAAGGGAATTCATTCAGTCCCATGCACATGATGTTCGTAACCTGGATACCATCGGTTAGGAATTACTGCGTGGAGAGGGGACCCCTCCATGCGGCCATCCCACCTATCATATTCCATATGTTATCGTATCCGCGGGACACGAGGAATTCCGCTGCCATTCTGCTTGTGTGGCCGGAGTAGCAGACTAAGACGACCTTTTTATCACGCCCTATAGCATCTATCCGGTCTCTAAGGCTGTCCATCGGGACATTGATCGCCCCGGCAATATGGCCCCTGTTGTAGCTGGCGGCATCGCGGATGTCGATCACCTGGTATTCGTCTCCGTTTTCCAGGGCAGCTTGCAGTTCTGATGCCGAAATGTCATTGTAAGCAACCTGTTTCTTAGCCCTATCGCGCAACAGCCAAAACCCCATTACCATCACCACCATTAAAATTATCCATACGAATAGACGTTTACCCGACATAACGGAATCTCTCCTTAAGGCAGTTCAGGGCATCGCCAGCCAGCGAATATATAACTGATAGGATATGGACCCGGCCATTACGGTTGTTGCGACCCAGAGAAGCCTCCTTTGCAACAGGGAAGGATGCCGTGATTTTCGCACGATGATATGTGAGGCTAACACCGCTAGCACCCCCAACCCGATAAGCCACCACTGATATCGGAACGCCATCGCGGTTGCACCAAATGCTATCCCGCTCAGACCGAGCGGAACTATAAGCGCTGGGGCCAGTCAGGTGACGCAAGAGAGAAATGAAAGGAAGACCGCCAGCCAGCTAGTGGCGCCCTCCTTCCTTCCGAAGTGCCCTGTGATGTTATTGTCCGGATCCATATGGCCATTTCACCCCCTTCATTTTCGCAGTGGCTGAGCCATTGAAAACTCTGCAATTATAATAATATGTTACCCCCGGGGGTATCAAGGAATTTTGCGCCATGGGATTTTGAGACACGGGCAAGTTTTGACTTGACGTTTACCCTTGTTGATAGGCTATAATCATCATGCTGATTTGCGCGGAGGCGTGGTGTAGTGGTTAACACACCGGTCTGTCACACCGGAGATCGCGAGTTCGATCCTCGTCGCCTCCGCCATTATTATCAAGGCTTTCCTTTCTGGGTTTGGCTGTAGTTCCAAACCTTTCTTATTTCAGGCCAGTTCCAAACTTGATTAGCAAAGTTTCATGCCGGTCGCCCCGTCCTCGATTGCCGTAGCTATCCATGTCCGCATAGCGTAATGAGACGTTAACTATTCTTCCATAGCTAAGAATAATCAAATTTATATGAACGTTTTTTATGGATATAAAAATAAAAATTAAATAAGGCGAAAACAGGTTATGAATTCCATTTGTGCGGGTAATAAGGCTAATTAGTTTTGAAACAAGGAGGAATGTCGCTTGTTGAAGAGCCTAAGGGCAAAGGTCTTTTTGGTTTTTGGCATGTTCTTTTGCCTTATGATTGTCAGTTTCGGGATGACCTACAATGCCGTTAAGAAAGAATCAGCTAACCGCAAGATGATAAACCTTGCTGGTGCGCAACGAATGCTGAGTCAAAAAATGGCCAAGGAGGCATTTGAAGCGTCAACCGGGAATGAAGATGCCCGCCGCTCATTGGAACAAACTGCTTCCAGGTTTGATTTAGTCTTAAAGGGTCTATTGAATGGGGACGACAAGCTTGAATTACTCAAGGTTGAATCGCCTGAGGTTCGTTCAAAGCTTGAGGCTGTACATAAGCAATGGATCCCCTTCAAGGAAAAAGTAGGTATTATAGCGGGGAGCGAGGGCGGTAAGTATCAGGAAGCCCTATCCTTTGTGGCCGACAATAACGGTAAACTGCTGGATGAAATGAATAAAGCCGTTAAGCTGATGGAGGAATGGGGCGTGGACGGCCTTACGATTAACCTGGCCGGCGCGCAGCGTATGCTCAGTCAGAAGGTCACAAAGGAAGTGCTGCTTGTGGGCCAAGGGGATACGGACGCGGTTTCACTCGCTCGCGCGTCGGTTGATCGATTCGATGCCGTGCTCAAGGGGCTTATTAATGGAGATACCAACCTCGGTCTTCAACCCGCGACAATCCCTGCCATCAAGCAGCAGCTGCAGGTTGTATCAGGGTTGTGGGGTCCCTTCAAAGAGCAAACATTGGTTATCCTCGGACAGGAAGGCCAGCAGCAGCGGGAGGCCCTTAATTACATCATAGATAACAACCCGGGACTCCTGAAGGATATGAATGATGCAGTCGTGGCCATGGAGGCTGGATCTGAAGGCCGGATGCTCATTCTCCAGGTCGTCATCCTCATTCTGGGCCTGATTATCATTATGCTCGGCCTGTTTCTCATGAACCGCTGGGTAACAAAGCCAATAAACCTTATTGAAGGCGTAGTGGAGAGAATCAGCAAAGGTGACCTGACTCATACAACGGGTATCAGGGGTCAGGATGAAATCGGTCGGTTGGGCGCCAATTTTGATTTAATGGTTACCAACCTTAAAAAACTACTTTTCCAGGTGCAGGATGCTAGCAACCGTGTCGCTGCGTCGAGCGCCCAATTATCCTCAGCTGCGGATCACGTGGCACAAACATCCTCACAGGTAACTTTAGCCGTCCAGCAGGTGGCAAACGGTGCGGTTGAGCAGACGGAGAGCGTTCAAGAGACGGTAGCTGTCATGAATGAGCTGCGTCAAACAATTAATCAAATAGCCAGGGGCGCTCACACTCAAGCCCAAAGCGCTAACGAGACTTCGGCCATTATCAAACAGATAGCCGAGGCCATAGACCAGGTGGCATATACGGCTCAGGGTGTATTAGAGGCCGCTAATCAGGCGCTCGCTGTGGCCGAAGATGGCGGCAGCGCAGTGGAAAAAACAATACGCGGCATGGAGAGGATACGCCAAACGGCAATGGAGGCATCTACCCGGGTAAGGGAGCTTGGTCAGCAGTCACAGCAGATTGGCGAGATAGTCTCTTTAATTAGCGATATCGCCGATCAAACCAACCTCCTGGCGTTAAACGCAGCCATAGAGGCAGCGCGCGCCGGCGAGCACGGCAAGGGTTTTGCAGTGGTTGCGGAAGAGGTGCGCAAACTGGCAGAGCGTTCAAGCAGGGCTACGAAGGACATTGCCGACTTGATTAATAATGTCCAGATGGGGGTTGAAGCCGCTGTTTCTTCAATGGACGCCGGAACCCAGGAGGTAGAAAAGGGCGCTGAGTTGGCCAGTGGGGTAGGCAGTGTTTTGGAGGACATCCTTCAGGCGATGCGCCGAACCAATGGATATGCTCAGGAAATCTCTGCTGCGGCAGAGCAGGTGGCGGCCGGGGTGGGGGATGCAGTGGCCGCAATAGATAACGTTGCGCGTGTTACAGAAGAAAACTCCGCAGCCACAGAGCAAATGGCAGCGTCCAGCACCCAAATTACCAATTCGGTTGAGGCTGTTGCTGCGGTGTCGAAGGAAACTGCAGAGTCATCTTCGGAAGTGAGTGTCGCTACCCAGGAGATGAACGCTTCGGCGGAGCAGATTAGCGCGACCGCGCAGTCCCTGGCGGGAATGGCCAAAGAGCTTCAGGCTATGATCGGGAATTTTAAGCTTTAGCTAAAGCGATCAAAAAGCATAAAAGCGCGTTATCGGGGATCACCGAGGAGGGGTATCCGATAGCGCTCTTTTATTTTCGCCTGTCTTTGATCTTCCCTTGTACGAAGAGGTCTCCCTTTGCATCGAGTGAGGCGAGGAGCACGTTTTCAGCCTTCAAGCCCTTTTTGGCGAGCTGGGTATCCAACCACTCCCGGTTCTTACCGATCCCCCTCAGCACCTCGTCATCGACCTGACCGTCGACAATAAGGTTTACTGGCAGACTGTCTTTTGGCGGGATAATCCCCAAATCCAGGGGTGTTAAGGGGCGTTTTTCGGCCTTTGGTATAACAGTAAGTTTCCCTGTTGGCTCGAGAAGAGCGAATTCCACGTCAGCGATATTGTGAATGCCGGTTTCGCGCATCTGGCTGAGCAATTCATCCAGGTTATACCTGAGTGAGCGCATTTCAGCCTCATTGATCTGGCCATGTTTGACTATAATGCTGGGTTTCCCGGCCACCCAGGCCCGGATCCTCATGTTCTTAAGCATCAGATAACTCAGGCTGATCTCGGCAAAGGCCAGTACCCCAACCGGTATAAGACCTACCCAGATGGGGTAATTGTCTTGTTCAATAGCAATTACTGCGGCATCGGCAATCATGATACTGACCACCAGATCAAGGGGGGATAGGGACGCGATTTCTCGCTTACCGGTAACCCTCATAACGATAATTAAAACTATGTAGAAGAATAAGGTCTTCCAGGCGAGACCAAAGGGGGATGGAATATGCATGTGACCTGCCTCCGGTGGTCTATTGTTTCCCCGCAATGGATGGCTAATTCCGTGGAAGGATAGCAGGATATTGCTAAATTGGCCCGCACTTGGACGATACTAGAAATGGTCCACAAGGGTTGCAGGTATCAGCACTGCGGCGACGAATGGATGATATTACATGTAAGAAGGGGAGTGAGGGTCGTGGCATTGGCATCGTCAGCACTTCAGGTTTCAGCAGGTGACATGTTGAATGGTTTGGTAGGTTACCAGGGCAACCACTATCCCGTATCCAGCCTCTATCTCACAATCGATCGCGCCAGGGATCAAAACCAAGGTTATATAGCAGATTTGAAGTCTCTTATAAAGGCTAAAAAGGAGGATAAAAGGTTTTCTAGTTTAGAACGCATCGCGCGCATGTCTTTAGAGGAAGACTGGGACCGTTTTCTGGAAACGGTGACTAGCATGAGAGGGTTTGCTACGAAGGGGATAGCCATGTTTTCCTCCAGCAGGGCCGGCATTTGGCAGGTATTCCCCCTTCCGTCCCCTGTGCCAAATGCCCTCTATTTCGGCAAACAGCCTTATATAACACCGTTAGCGCTTTTTCAAGCCCGGTATGGACGTGGTTTAGTCCTGCTGGTGGGCAGGCGCAACGCGCGGCTGATGGAGATTGAGTGTGGAATCCCGGGCCAGGAAATCACCTGGGAGGAAGACGTGCCCTCCAGGGTTAAAGAGGGCGGGTGGAGGATGTATGAGGAAAAGAGGATCGACAACCATATCCTCTACCACCTTGAGTTGCATATCCGGAACTCGATTTCTCGTCTAAAAGAAGTCGCTGCCAAGTACACCCCGAATTGGGTTATAATCGGTGGCTCTGATGAAGCCCGCCAATTGTTGCAGAAATTTATAAATGATACGAGTCCAAGATTGAATATTCTCGCTGTTTTGGATCTTCCGGTGGATACCTCGTCCTCAGATTTATTGCGCCTGGCCTTGGAAGCGGAACATAAGGCCAGCCTTGAGCGGGCCGAGAAATATCTTCATTTTCTTGAGTCCGTGGTGGTGACAGGTAAAGCAACCCTGGGGCTTACAGATACGGCGGTGGCTGCAGCCCAGGGACGCCTGGGCGTTTTGCTCGTCTCAAAGGAAGGGATGCGTAAAGGCCAGAAGTGCTTGTCTTGTGGCACAGTAAATCAGGATGAATACTGGCAGGTAACCGGACGTTGCGCCGGTTGCGGTTCCCATTCGGCTGAACCAGTCAGCGATATCATAAACAGCCTGGTCCATCAAGCATTTGTTCACAAGACAGAAGTTTGTTTTATTGAATCAGGGCCATTTTGGTGGGAAGAAGCTGACCGGGTCGGCGGTATACTCAGGTATTGAACGTGTTTATCTAGGAGCAGCAAACACTGCAGTGGGCAGGGAAGTCAGGGTTGCCAGCAAGGTCACAGGCCACATGCTGGAGGTCCTGACAACCCTGCCTATTATTTTATCTTCATTTACCGCGCCAAAGAGACGGCTATCGCCACTGGAATCCCTATTGTCACCCATTACGAAATACGCACCTTCCGGAACGGTAAGAGGTCCAAACGATTCGTTTGAGGTGTCAGTAGCGTAAGGCTCCATTACAGGGCGATAGTTAACATAAAGCAATCCCCCGGAGATGTGAACGGTCTGACCTTCCCGTGCAATAATGCGTTTAACGATTAATTGGTGCTGGATAGCGGGGTTGGAACCATCGTTTTTTATTACCGCGATTTCCCCTGTGGTTGGCCGACGTAATCTATAGGTCACCAGGTCAAGATAGACGGTATCACCGTTGCGAAGGGTGGGCTCCATTGAATCCCCTACTACCGTAACGGGTGCCAGAACATGGGACTTCAGGTAGCCGGTTACGATGATAAGGAAGGCTAAAAAGGCAAAGAAGAAAAAGATTTTTTCGGTTCGATGCTGGTTAGCCAGACTCACTATGCTTCTCTCCGGAATCGGCCCCTAATGGTAGTAACGTCTCTGAGGACCGTATTTTTATGGGGCTACGGGTTCATTTCCAGTGGTAATCAGGCTGCATAAGCGATCCAATGCGGGGCAAAAATAGCTGCTGTGGTAATGATCCATCGGGG
>DYIG01000004.1:0-16617 GCA_020723725.1 Thermaerobacter marianensis
ACAACATGTGACCCGATGAAACCGGCGCCGCCGGTGACCAAGACACGCACATTAACTCACCCCAATTGTAAATTTCACCTCGCAAATTGCCATTTCCTGCAGATCTGGACGGTGGGCACCGCATATTACATGGTCGCAGGGATTATCTTCGTGAGTTGTTCGACCCGCAGGAATAGTATCTGCGTGTGGTCCAAAGGAATCCAACCCTATATATAGAATTGATTGACTCATGCGCGTATTGGTCACAGGCGGAGCGGGGTACATAGGCAGTCATGTGGCCCGGTGTTTGTCCGAAAACGGGTATGAAGTAGTGGTCTACGACAACCTCAGCCGTGGCCACCGCCAGGCAGCCGGGGTGTTCCCGTTCGTTCAAGGCGATGTCGCAGATTCCCCTCTTTTGACTCAAACCATCAGGGGGTGGGGGATAGGGGCGGTTGTTCACCTGGCCGCGGATAGCCTGGTCGGGGAATCCGTGACCAACCCTCAGAGATACTTCCATAATAACGTCGCCAAGGGTCTGTCCATGCTCGACACCCTATTAAAGGAAAGCGTCCGCTGCTTTATTTTTTCATCCACGGCTGCGGTGTACGGCGAGCCGGAGGTGGTTCCCATCCCGGAGGAGCACCCCCTGAGGCCAACCAACCCCTACGGCGAGTCCAAGGCCTTCTTCGAAACGGCCCTGCGCAGGTATGACCAGGCTTACGGCCTGCGTTACATGTCGCTGCGTTACTTCAATGCCGCTGGCGCCCACCCGGCGGGTGACCTGGGGGAGGACCACGAACCCGAGACGCATCTCCTCCCGCTCGTCCTGCAAACGGCCCTCGGAATTCGTGACAAGATCACCGTATTTGGCGATGACTACCCAACCCCTGACGGAACGGCGGTCCGTGACTACATCCATGTTTGTGACCTTGCGGAGGCGCACGTCCTGGCGCTTCGTGCCCTGATCGATGGCTGTCCGAGTGCCGTGTACAACCTCGGGCATAGCAGGGGCTGCTCCGTCCTGGAGGTGATACGAGATGCGGAAAGGGTAACGGGGAGATCCATACCACATGAGGTCGGTCCGCGCCGTTCAGGTGACCCGGCAGTCCTGATCGCCTCTTCGGAGCGTATCAAACGCGAACTGGGCTGGAAGCCGCGTTTCGAGGACCTTTCAGAGATCATCGAAACAGCCTGGGTCTGGCACCGGGACCACCCCAACGGTTACGGGGAACAGTAAAACCGGGGTGGAAACGGCTGGATGATTTATATACTGGCAAGCGTGGCTTGGATGGCGACAGTGCTGTGGTTCTTCGGCACCAGAGCACCGTCCCGCAGCGTGTGTACAGCCAGCGGGATATACTCATCATATCTAACCCTCGGGCAGGTCCATGGCGCACTTGCGTATTATTGGGATCATTCTCAGTCGATGGATCATGCTATAACAGAGGCCCTCAGTCACAGAGCCCTCAGTTGACGCTTGGACGTTTTCAACCTTACAATATTAGAAATGTCTACAAAATAAATCGGATTTAGACTAATTAGTGAGCGAATCCGTCGAGCGGAGGGGATTCCCTTGTCAGTCAGTATTTATATACCTACACCCTATCGTCGGCATACCAACGGCGTCTCGCGGGTTGAGGTGGAAGCGGGCACCGTTCGCCAGGTCCTTGACCGGCTGGTTGCCCAGCACCCCGCGCTGGCCCAGCAGGTCTTTGATGATAAAGGAGAGGTCCTGCAGTACCTCGGGATCTTTGTCAACGATGAAGAGGTGCATTCCCTGGGCGGGCTCGATATCGAGCTGAAACCCGGGGATGAGCTGGCGCTGATCCCTGCCATTGCAGGGGGCAGCGAGGACATCCAGTTTACCGAGGAGCAGATAATTCGCTACAGCCGCCATATCATTCTCAAGGAGGTCGGTGGCGAGGGGCAGAAGAAGCTTCTGAAGTCCAAGGTCCTGATCATCGGGGCGGGCGGGCTCGGTTGCCCGGCGGCCGTTTACCTGGCAGCGGCGGGTGTGGGCACCATCGGCATAGTGGACTTCGATAGGGTCGACCTCTCCAACCTGCAGAGGCAGATCCTCCACGGCATGAGCGACATCGGGCGGCCCAAAGCCGTGTCGGCGAAGGAGTCAATCGCCGAGATAAACCCGGACGTCAATGTTGTACTACACGAGACGGCCCTGTCCAGGGAAAACGCCCTGGACATAATCAAGGATTACGACGTGGTGGTTAACGGGTGTGACAACTTCCCGACGCGGTATTTGGTCAGCGATGCCTGTGTCTTGTCGGGCAAACCCCTCGTCGACGGCAGCATCCTGCGTTTTGAAGGCCAGGCGACCGTATTCATGCCGGGCAAGGGGTGCTACCGCTGCCTGTTCCCGGCCCCACCGCCGCCGGGAACAGTGCCCAGTTGTTCCGAGGCCGGTGTCCTGGGCGTTCTGCCAGGAATTGTTGGGTGCATTCAGGCCAATGAGGCCATTAAGGTGATCCTCGGTGTGGGGGAGACGCTGTCAGGGCGGTTGCTCTTCTTTGATGCCCTCAACATGGAGTTCCGCAAGCTAAAGCTCAGGCGGGACCCGAACTGCCCGGCATGTGGCGATAACCCGGCCATCACAGAGCTCATTGATTACCACGGATTCTGTGGTGTGCCCAACCAGGCCCATGTTTCCTGAATCTCAAGGGGGTTTGGCGCTGGCCATCCTGCTGACCGCCAGCCCGCCGCACCCCGGGGTTGATACCGCACTGTCACTCGTTTTGGCCGCGTCCGGCGATGGTTACGGGGCGGCCGTTTTTTTGATGGATGAGGGTGTGCATGCCGCTTGCTACCTGGCGGACAGACTTGCGGAGCGCGGTGGTGCCGGGCAGGTCAGGCTGGTACGGTGCGCGCAGGACGCCGGGTCACGTAGTCCTGATCCGGCTGAGAGCGTTCTGGAAGGCAGTCAGGCGGACTGGGCGGCCATGGTCGGTGAGGCCAGGGTGGTGTTACATCTGGGATGAGCAAGACGAAGAGGGCCAAGGACGTCGTGGTGCTGGTCCGGGAGGCGCCGGCCGACAACCCCTCTGACGGTGAGGCCCTGCGTATGGCCCTGGGGCTCGAGATCGGCAATCACCGGGTTACGGTGATCTTCCTTGAACGCGGTGTGTACTACGCCATAAGGCCTGGTACCGGATGTAAGGCAAACTGGTTTCAATACCTGGACTACCTGCTGCAACTCGGCCACAACCTGTGTGTTGGCGAGGAATCCCTAAGGCGTGCCGGGTTGTCCGAGGAGGACCTGGTTCCTGGAGTAGGCGTTATAGCCGAGGATTCTCTGGCTGCCAGGTTCCTCCAAACCGGTGCCGTTATAGGGTATTGACCAAGACCAATTGGGGGCTTGACCTTGCATATAGTGCACGTGTTGCGGAGAGTGGGGGACCGTTTTGCCCTGTCTGTTGTGGCGGAACACGCCAGGGAAGCCGGGGACGGGCGGGTCACGGTTCTGCTGGTTCAAGAAGCGGCGCGGTCGCCGGAGTCGGTAAGGGAGGGCTTGCCGCCGAGCGTTCTGGAATCGGTGGAGATAGTTCCCCTTCCGGTTGGCGTCACGACGGAGGAAAACCTCGGGGTTGTCAGGATGCTCCTTGGCGCCGACCGTGTTGTTTCCTGGTGATAATGGGGGTGTTTCGATGTCCATTTCGATGTCCAACCGCAGTTGGCCCGGGGTTGCAGGGGGTATTCTCGAAACGATTGGCAATACGCCGCTCGTCCGCCTGAACAGGGTGGTAGCCGATTCATCAGCAGTCATTCTGGCCAAGGTTGAAGCGCGCAACCCTGGGGGGAGTGTCAAGGACCGGATTGCCCTCTCCATGATCGAGGATGCCGAAAGGCGTGGGGTGCTCAAGCCTGGCGATACGATTATCGAGGCCACAAGCGGCAACACCGGGGCAGGGCTGGCCGTGGTTGCGGCCGCCAAGGGCTACAGGCTTATCCTCACTATGCCGGAGGACATGAGCCAAGAGCGCCGTCGGTTGTTCCAGTGGCTGGGCGCGGAGCTGGTCCTGACCCCCGCCATCGAAGGGATGTCGGGCGCCGTTTATGCCGCCAACGAGCTGGCCAGCGAGCATGGGTACTTCATGCCGAAGCAGTTCGAGAACCCCGCCAACCCGGATGTTCATAGCCGCACCACGGCAAGGGAGATACTCGATGCCACCGGCGGGCGGTTCGAGGCTTTCGTTGCCGGGGTCGGCACCGGTGGGACCCTGACCGGCGTGGCCAGGGTTCTGAAAAAAGAGGCCCCAGGCGTGCACATCGTGGCGGTGGAGCCTGCCCGCTGCGCTGTTCTTTCCGGCAAGCGTCCGGGTTTTACACGGATTCAAGGCCTTGGCGCAGGCTTTGTCCCGGGTGTCCTGGATAAATCCGTTTACGATGAGGTCATTGCCGTCCAGGACAACGACGCCATAGAGATGTCCGGCAGGCTGGCCCGTCAGGAAGGGATACTTTGCGGTTTCTCGTCTGGCGCCGCCGTTTGGGCTTCTTGCGAAGTTGCCCGCCGGCTCGGTCCGGGCAAGACGGTGGTGACAATCCTGCCAGATACCGGTGAACGCTACCTTAGCATGATGGAGGGCCAGGTCTGATGGACCTGACTGGTCACCTTTACACGGAGATGGTCCGCCATGCCCTTTCGCAGACGCCCAGGGAGGCCTGCGGGTTGCTCCTCGGCCGGGACGGTTCGGTGCTCGAGTTCAGGCCCGCCCCCAATGAGGCTGAGGAGCCCCATACGCGATACAGGATCCCTGTGCAATATCTCTTTAAGTTGGAGAAGGAACTCCGCGAAAGGGGAATGGAGCTGGTTGGCATATTTCATTCCCACCCCGCAACCCCGGCCTACCCCTCAAGAACCGATATTGCCCAGGCCTTCTATCCTGATGCCGTTTATCTCATTCTTTCGCTCGCTGACCCGGAAAACCCGGTGATGCGGGGCTTCCGTATCCTGGAGGGGGAAGTGACAGAGGAGGCCCTGCTTATTGATGGCCGTCCGGATCACCCTCTCTAGACCCTTTCTTAGTTTATTATTAACTTCCGTTTAGCCCATTCTAACCATTTTTCCATATAATTTTACCTGCGGATAATTTTCTATTTCCTTGAGTTGAAATAGATCGAGAATTATAATGATACGCGAGTTTTTGTAAAAGGAAATATAGTAAAAGGAAATAAAATTATACAAATGGATGGGAGGCTTTTGTATGCCTCAAAAGACCAAAATTACACTCGTTATAGTACTCGTTTTTGCAGCCATTGTGGTCCTGGCGGGGGCAAACCTGAGGGAGAACACGGTCTATTACTATTCGGTAAGCGAATACCTGGCGGACCCCTCGCTTTTCACCAAGCACGTGCAGGTCAAGGGCAACGTTGTTCAGGGCACCCTCAAGTACGATGCATCAACCCTCGATCTTCGGTTTGTAATAGAGGATAAGGGCAAGAGATTGCCGGTCTATCACCACGGTGTCAAACCGGATACCCTAAACGATCACCCGCAGGCAGAGACCGGAATGGGTATCGAGGTCGTGGCGGCCGGCAAGATGGGTCCTGACAACGTATTCCAGGCCAAGCAATTAATTGTTAAATGTCCCTCGCGTTATATCGATAAAGACAAAGCTGGCCAGAATGGCCAGTCCGGTGGGCAGGACGTAAGCAGCACTCCTAAGCTCACCGGGGCGGGGGGTAAGTAGCTGATGGCTCAACTCGGTCATTACAGTATCGTACTGTCTTTCTTTGTGGCTGTTTTCTGCACAGTGGCACTTTTCTGGGGCGCTCACACCCGTAACCGTTCGCTTGAACAAACGGGTAAGAGGGGCGTCCTTGTTTTATTCGGACTGACCAGCGTGGGGATTTTCAGCCTTTTGGTGGCAATCCTGAACAATGATTTTTCCATTAAATACGTTGAGGCTACAAGCCGGATAAGCCAGCCTTTGATCTATAAGATAAGCGCCGTGTGGTCCGCTCAGGAGGGTTCGCTCCTTTTCTGGCTCTGGCTGGCCACGCTTTTTACGGCTGCGGTAGCCTACTTCTGGACGCGCGAGGCCGGTGATTTGTTGCCTTACGCGCTATCGGTCCTCTCTCTGGTTTGCGCCTTTTTCGCCATAATCGTAGGGTTTGTCGCTAACCCGTTTGAACAGCAGTTCCCGGCCCCGCCGGACGGGCGTGGCATGACGCCCCTCCTGCAGGACCCCGGTATGCTGGCTCACCCGCTGTTCTTGTACATTGGTTTTGTGGGCATGGGCGTTCCCTTCGCTTTCGGCATCGCCACCCTGCTTACCCGGCGGCGTGGTTCCGACTGGTTGAAGATAACCCGTCGTTGGACGATGGTTGCCTGGTTGTTCCTCACCCTCGGTATAGTCGTTGGTGGTTGGTGGGCCTACCAGGAACTCGGCTGGGGCGGTTACTGGGGCTGGGATCCGGTTGAGAACTCCTCCCTTATACCGTGGCTTACCGCGACTGCATTCTTCCATTCGGCCATGGTCCAGGAACGCCGCGGCATGCTGAAGAATTGGAATATCCTCCTCGTTATATTCAGCTTTGTTCTTACGATTTTCAGCACCTTCCTGACGCGCAGCGGCATACTCTCTTCGGTGCACTCCTTTGCGGAATCGCCGATTGGCCCCTGGTTCATGGGCTTCATCGGGATACTGTTGGGCGGCTCACTTTACCTGGTGTTTGACCGCTATGAAGTGCTGACGGACGAGGGAGCCATTGAATCACCGGTATCAAAGGAAGCGAGCTTCCTTCTCAATAACCTTATCCTGGTCGCCGTTACCCTTACGGTCCTCCTCGGCACCACTTTCCCGCTGCTGACCAAACTGGCCGGCCAGGAGGTGACAATCGGCGGGCCGTATTACAACGCCATTGCCGGTCCGCTCTTCGGGGCCATGATCATTCTTATGGGTATCTGCCCGCTGCTGGCATGGCGGCGGGCATCGGTTAAACAGTTCCCCAAACTGTTCCTGTGGCCGGCCATCGGTGCCGTTGCTGTGGCCGTCATCGTAATAGCCCTTGGCTACAGCAAGCCCGGCGCTGTTTTCGGGTTTGCGTCCTCCGCCTTCGTCCTGTTTACAATTGGCCGTGAGTTCTGGCAGGCAACCCGCGCCCGGTCAGCTATGACGGGTGAGAAGGCCTTTTCCGGCTTCAGCCGCCTTGTTAACCGTAACCCGCGCCGGTACGGTGGCTATTTGGTCCATATAGGGATCATTCTGATGGCTATCGGTGTCACAGGGTCGCACTTCTTCCAGGAGACCAAGGAGGTAACGGGGCTGCAGGCCGGTCAATCGTTCACTATCGCCGGGAGGGTGGTTGAGTTCCAGGGGTTGCGTGAACGGTTCCTGGAGGGCGACGTTACTGCGGTATACGCGGAAATGCAGGTCAGCAAGGATGGCCGCCCCATCGGCTTTGTCAGGCCGGAAAGGCGTTTCTACCCGGGGTTTGAGCAGATGGGGCCGTCCACCGAGGCCGGTATCCTCGGCAGCCTCAAGGGTGATGTCTACGTGCTCCTTGCCGGGTGGGAGGCCAGTGGGGCGGTCGCGACCTTCAGGGCCTTCTGGAACCCATTGGTTGCTTGGATATGGATCGGCCTTTACTTCATTATGGGCGGTACACTCTTCGCCATCTGGCCGCGCAGACGTAAGAAGGCGGCCGCAGATGAGGAGCAGGCGGTATTCCGTAACCTCAGTGAACTTGAATACGACTTCCGTATGGGCAAGATCAGTGCGGAGGATTATCAGCGGTTAAGAACCGAGATTAGCGAGGACATAGCCGGTGCCATGTCTGGGCAAACCGGCAAGGGGAAATCGGCGACTGCGGCCCGCAAGAAAGGTGAGGGGGACCCTGTGCAGTCGCAGGGTAAAAAGCGCGCTTGACGCGCCCGATGGGAGTTAATTAGGTTGCTGGAGTGCAAAGGGGTCTCCCGGCTAGCCGGACACCGTGAAATACTGAGAGGGGTCGACCTGCCCCTGGAAGGGGGGCAAGTCTGTGCCCTATTTGGGCCGAACGGGGCTGGCAAGAGCACGCTTTTAAAAATAATGGCGCTGCTGACGCGTCCCACGCGCGGTGTTGTTTTATGGGACGGGGAGCCGGTGCGAGGCCGGGAGAGTAAGGTCCGCCAGCAGCTCGGTATTGTCAGTCACGCCACGTACCTTTACAACAACCTCACGGCCGAGGAGAACCTGTATTTCCATGGCCGCTTATTCGGTATCCCCAGACTGCGGGAGCGTGTTGAGGAGATCCTGGAAAAGGTCGGTTTGTACTATGCCCGGCGCGATACGGTAGGGACCTTCTCACGCGGTATGCAGCAGCGGCTTACCATTGGCCGGGCGATATTGCATGAACCCCGCGTTCTCCTGTTGGACGAGCCCTATACGGGGCTGGACCAGCAGGGGCAGGCGTTCCTCAACGACGTCATTCGCGACTTCAGAAACGCCGGTGGCGCCTGCCTGCTGATATCCCATGATCTGCCGGATGCGGTAGCCCTGGCGGATAAGTTTATCATATTAAGCGAGGGACGCATCGTCCGCGAGGGCAGTTGTTCGGACATGACTGCGGAGTCGTTTGATAACATCTACCGGGAAGCCCTGGAGGTCGATCGGGAATCCGGGGATGCCTGGGCCATCCAGTTCAGGGGTGAAGGGTGATGGGGTTCCTTTCCCGGACCATGACTGTCGTATGGAAAGACCTGATGGTGGAATTCAGGGCCAAGGAGATGCTCCTTTCGGTCCTGGTATTCGCCCTCATGGTTCTTGTTGTCTTTGGGTTTGCCTTCAACCCCGTTGAGCACGACCTCAGCGACATCTTCGCCGGGATCATGTGGGTGGCTTACCTTTTCGCCGGCACGCTGGGCTTGAACCGCTCCTTTATGAGTGAGAGGGTCAACGACGCCCTGCAGGGGCTTGTAATCTCGCCCATCGACCGGAGCAGCATTTTTCTGGGGAAGTTTATGAGCAACTTTCTCTTCATGATTGCCGTGGAATTGGTGCTCACGCCGGTCAGCATCATTCTGCTCAAATACCCGTTCCATAAAGGCGCCCTTCTCCTGGGCGCGGCGCTCCTTCTCGGGACGTTCGGTTTTGCCGCCATAGGGACGTTCCTGGCGGCCCTGGCCTCCAATACGCGGGCCAGCGAGGTGCTATTGCCGGTTTTGATTTTCCCGCTTTTGGCGCCGGTAATAATCGCCGTGGTCAGGGTTACAGACGCGATCCTTGGGGGGGATGTTTCAGGAGTCATGCCTGCGTTTCGATTCCTGGCAGCCTATGATGTAATTTTTTTGGCGATACCCTTTTTACTTTTTGAATACATGCTCGAAAACTAGTACGAAGACAAAGTGGAGGTGGGCTGATTGAAGATTTTGGCCTGGCTTACAGGAATACTGGGGGTGGTTGCCCTCTACCTGGCTTTCATTGTAGCGCCGGAGGAAGCTGTGATGGGCCCGCCGCAGCGGATTTTCTATTTCCACGTAGCTTCCGCCTGGACGGCCTATCTGGGGTTCCTGGTGGTGTTTGTAGCCAGCATCGCATATCTCCGCACCGGGGCCCGGAAGTGGGACAGGCTGGCCTTCTCTTCGGCGGAATTGGGCGTTTTCTTCACCAGCATGGCCCTGCTTTCCGGCATGACCTGGGGTCGAGCCGCCTGGGGCATATGGTGGGATTGGGAGCCGCGACTGACGTCAACCTTCATACTGTGGTTGGTCTACATCGGCTACCTGTTCACCCAGATGACCGCCGAGGGTGATGAGAAAAGGGCCAGGATTGCGGCCGGATTGGGGATCATCGGTTTCCTGGATGTTCCGATCATTCATATGTCCGTCCGCTGGTGGCGCAGCCTTCACCCCGAGGTGGTTCGTCCCGGCAAGATGCAAATGGAGCCCATGATGGGCGTGGCTTTATTGTTTGCGGTTGTGACCTTTACCCTGTTTTATGTTTATATGCTGAAGTGGCGCGTCCGCACTGAGGATCTGCGAGATCGCCTTTTTCACCTTAAGGAAATAATGAGGCAACGTGGCGCGGCTGCGTCACGCAGGGGGTGATTGGTTTGTCACCGATGGGTTGGCTTTTCTTGGGATATAGCATCATCTGGGTCGGGGTTGTTCTGTTTATGCTCAACATGGGAAGGCGCCAAACCTCGCTTGAACGTCAGGTTGAGGACCTCGAAAAGGCTTTAGGGGGTCGTCGATAGCCCTGTGGTTTCCTTTACAAAGGTAAAGGCTAACCCTATAATGTTCCAAGGACAGGGGGGGGAGGATTTGGTGGAATCCGCTAAATGGGTTACCAATTCAAAACGGCAGTTTCCCTTACAGGACGTGGATGAACCCAACCTGTTGCGGGACCAGTTTCCGTACGATCAGCCACCGCGCGTCTTCTTTGACGGCTTGGACGTTCGCCCGGAACCTGCGGCGGGTATTTATATAACCGACACCACCTTCCGGGATGGGCAGCAGGCTCGGCCGCCCTATACGGCTCAACAGATTGTGGACATATATGACATGCTCCACCGCCTTGGCGGCAAGGCCGGGCTGATCCGGCAATGCGAGTTCTTCCTGTATACGGATAAGGACAGGGAGGCGGTTGCCAAGTGCCAGGAGCGGGGTTATCGTTACCCCGAAGTTACGGGTTGGATCAGGGCTGCCAAACAGGATTTCCATCTCGTTAAAGACATGGGCCTTAGCGAGACAGGGATTCTTACCTCCTGCTCCGATTACCACACATTCCTGAAACTGGGGACGACCCGCCGCAAGGCAATGGAGAAATACCTGGACGTTGTGTCGACAGCCCTGGAGGCTGGGATCAGGCCGCGTTGCCATTTCGAAGACATCACAAGGGCGGATATATATGGTTTTGTTATCCCCTTTGCCATTGAGCTGATGAAGCTTCAGGAACAGTCCGGCATTCCGATAAGGATCAGGCTCTGCGACACCATGGGTTACGGGGTTCCCTACCCCGGTGCCACGTTGCCGCGGAGCGTGCCACGCTTGGTCCATGCCCTTATCCATGACGCGGGCGTACCGGGGGACCAGTTGGAATGGCATGGGCACAACGATTTCCACAAGGTCTTGATCAACGCCTCAACGGCCTGGATGTATGGGTGTGCGGCAGCCAATGCCTCCCTGTTCGGAATAGGGGAGAGGACCGGCAACCCGCCTCTTGAGGGTTTGGTCATAGAGTACATGGGCCTTACCGGTCAAACGGAGGGTATTGATACAACCGTCATCACCGAGTTGGCGGAATACTATGAGCGTGAGATTAAGCTCACCCTGCCGGAACGCTACCCGTTCGTCGGCGAGCAGTTTAATGTCACCTCTGCCGGTATTCACGCTGATGGTGTGATCAAGAATGAAGAGATATACAACATCTTCGATACGGCGAAGATTCTTAATCGTCCCATTGGTGTCAATATTACGGACAAGTCTGGTATTGCCGGGGTTGCCTTCTGGGCCAACCTGCAGCTGAAGAAGCGGGGGTATGCTCCGTTGGATAAAAGAGACCCCGCTCTCGAAACGATATACCAATGGGTAATGAAGCAGTATGAAAACGGACGTACAACGGCCCTTTCCAACGAAGAGATGATGAGCGCCGCGAAGCAGTTTCTGCCCCAATACTTCTCTTGATATGAAAGGTGGCTTGGGGGAGCCGGCACTGTTGCCGGCTTTTGTTGTTGGGGGGGCAAATCCATAGGGGGTCTGGATATGGCGGGTATTAAAAGGAAAAAGATAACGATAGTCGGGGCGGGTGCCACGGGTGCGACAACTGCCCATTGGTGTGCCGCGAAGGAACTCGGGGACATAGTCCTGTTGGACGTGGTTTCGGGGGTGCCGCAAGGCAGGGCCCTGGATCTACTGCAAAGCGCGCCGCTTGAGGGTTTCGATTGCTCGGTCATAGGCACGAACAATTACGACGATACCGCCGGTTCGGACGTCGTGGTCATAACGGCCGGTTCACCGCGCAAACCGGGGATGAGTCGAGACGATCTGCTTAACATAAATAGCAACATAGTGCGCACTGCTGCCAGGGAGGCACTTAACCGTTCACCGGAGGCGATTCTCATTGTCCTGACCAACCCCCTGGACGTCATGTGCTGGGTGGCATTGCGGGCCAGTGGTCTACCCAAAAACCGCGTGGTGGGGCAATCCGGGGTTCTTGATAGCGCCCGTTTCCGTACCTTTATCGCGGAGGAGATCGGGGTTTCCTTTGAGGATGTCTCGGCGATGGTCTTGGGCGGGCACGGGGATTCAATGGTGCCCCTCGTGCGTTATGCGCATGTCGGCGGGGTTCCCGTAGCGCAGCTCCTTTCGCGGGATAGAATAGAAAAGCTGGTTGAACGGACGCGCTTCGGCGGCGGGGAAATAGTCGGCCTGATGGGAACCAGTGCGTACTACGCGCCGGCTGCAGCTGTTACCCAGATGATTGAGGCCATCCTGCGCGACAAGAAGCGACTCATACCCTGCGCGGCCTATCTTGAAGGCGAGTATGGCCAAAACGGGGTTTTCGCAGGTGTTCCGGTGATTCTTGGAGGCAACGGGGTTGAGAGGATCATAGAGCTGGAACTGGACGCGTTGGAGTCCGAGGCCTTCGCAGCGTCCTGCCGGGACGTGCGGGAGAACATGGCCCGGCTTTCAGGGAGTGGTTCGGAGTAATTGCCACGGGGTGACACGGTAGCAAAATGCGTGAGGTGCCTGTTCAGAGGATAACGGAAGAGGTCGCCCGCCTGAGTCAAGAGGCAAACTGTGACCTTCCTGAGGGTGTGGAAAAGGCCCTGCGGGAGGCTGCAGAGCGGGAGGAATCACCGGTCGGCAGAGAGGTCTTGCGATCCCTTGCCGAAAACGCCCTCATTGCCAGACAGGATCGTATGCCCATTTGCCAGGACACCGGGTTCTCCGTCGTGTTCGTAGAGGTCGGCCAGGACGTCCACCTCGTGGGCGGCAACGTCTATGACGCTGTCAACGAAGGCGTCAGGCAGGGGTACCGGGAGGGTTTCCTGAGGAAATCCATCCTTGACCACCCCTGGCAGGGCAAGAACACCGGAGACAATACGCCCGCCATAGTGCATCTGGACATCGTCCCCGGTGATAGGGTGCGGCTCCGGTTCATGCCCAAGGGTGGGGGCAGCGAGAACAAGAGCAGGCTGGCCATGCTCCGCCCGGCGGACGGACTGGAGGGCGCCCGCCGCTTCGTCATAGAGACTGTTGAGAAAGCCGGACCCGATGCCTGCCCGCCCTTTATCGTTGGCGTGGGCATCGGAGGGACGTTTGATAAGGTGGCCTTTCTGGCCAAGAAGGCCTTGCTAAGACCTATCGGCACATTCAACTCCCGGCCGGAGGTTGCCGAATTTGAAAGGGAGCTCCTCGTGGCGGTGAACCGCCTTGGGCTAGGCCCCGAGGGTTTGGGGGGCAGGACCACCGCATTGTGGGTGGCGGTTGAAGTCTCCCCCCGCCATATTGCCAGTTTCCCGGTTGCGGTCAATATCCAGTGTCACGCGGCACGAGTCAAGGAAGCCGTGATCTAGGCCCAGTGGGGTGGACCTGATGGGTGAACAGCGAATTTCAACCCCGCTAGGGGAAAATGAAGTTAAGGCCCTTCGTTCAGGGGACAGGGTCTTTATTTCCGGGGAGATCTACACCGCGCGCGACATGGCTCATAAGAGGCTGGTCGAGATGCTGGACTCGGGGCAGGACATCCCGTTGGACCTCAAGGGGAGCATTGTTTACTACGTTGGTCCAACCCCGGCCCCGCCCGGCCGCGTCATCGGCTCCGCCGGTCCCACCACTGCAGGGAGGATGGACCCGTATACACCGCGCATACTGGCCCAGGGTGTCAGGGGCTTGATCGGAAAGGGCCGCAGGTCCCCCGAGGTCAAGGAAGCGCTCGTGCGGTATGGCGCGGTCTATCTTGCCGCCATGGGGGGTGCTGGTGCGCTCTTGTCGCGTCATATAACAGGCGCCAGAGCCGTTCTATTTGAAGACCTTGGACCGGAGGCGGTCTACCTCCTCCAGGTCAAGGAGTTCCCCGTGGTGGTGGTAAACGATATATATGGCAATGATCTTTATGAGGATGGCGTTTTGCAGTACCGCCTCGATGACAGATCTAATTTTCTGATTTTCTGATTTTCTGATTTTCTGATTTTCTGATTTTCTGAATGGTTTTACGGGAGTTGATAGCTTTGAAGCTTTATGAATACATGGCGAAAGAAAGGCTGGCTGGGGCGGGTATCCCCATACCCCGCGGCCGTCTGGCGAAGTCCCCGGAGGAGGCTGCTGCCATAGCCGCCGACCTTGGCCCCGTTGCGGTAAAAGCCCAGGTCTTGACTGGGGGCCGGGGTAAGGCGGGCGGCATACGCATGGCGGAAACGCCCGAGGCGGCTCGCCAGGCTGCGTCTGACATCCTCGGGATGGACATCAAGGGATATAAGGTTGAAAGTGTCTACATAGAGGAAAAGCTCACCATCGACCGTGAATTCTATCTCAGTGTGGCGGTGGACTCCTCCGCCAAAAAGCCGCTGATCATCGCATCGGCTCATGGAGGGGTAAACATCGAGGATGTGCCGGAGAAGGAGATCGTCCGGCTGCACGTGTCCATGCAGTGGGGGGTTAAGCCTTATGTGGGCAAGGTGATTGCCCGGCAACTGGGGATGACAGGCCAGCAGATCCGTGCTTTTTCAGACCTCCTCATCAAAGTGTATTCCGTCTTCCGTTCCCATGACGCCGAGCTCGTGGAGATAAACCCATTGGCCCTTATCGGAGATCGGTTGGTTGCGGCTGACGCACGGCTCAATGTCGATGACGACGCCCTGTTCCGTCACCAGGATCTGCCCCGGGTGAGCGAGGCCACCCTGTTGGAACAACGCATACGAGAGATAGGCTTGAATTACGTCGAATTGGACGGCGATATAGCGGTCATGGCCAACGGCGCCGGGATAACCATGGCTACACTGGATGTTCTCCAGAAATACGGCGGGCGCCCGATGAATTTCCTCGATGCCGGAGGCGGGGCCTCTTCTGAACCCATGGCCAAGGCCCTGGAGGTGCTTGTTTCCACCAACCCCAAGGCCATCTTTATAAATATCTTTGGCGGCATAACCCGGTGCGACGACGTCGCGCAGGCTATCATCAGCGCGAGGGAGTCTGTCGGCATTCCCATGCCGCTGGTTGTCAGACTCATGGGCACCAATGAGGAATTGGGGGTTCAAATGCTGGCGGCTGCTGGTATACACGCCTTCAAATCCATGGAGGAGGCGGCTGTGGAAGCGGTCAGGGTTGCTGCGGGACGGGGGTGGCAGGTTGGCGATCATCGTTGATGAAAAAACCAAGGTTCTCGTGCAGGGCATAACGGGCAATCAGGGGGCGTTTCACACCCGTCAAATGCTCGATTACGGCACCAGGGTGGTGGCAGGGGTTTCTCCCGGGAAGGGCGGGGAGGTAATCCACGGTGTCCCGGTGTACGATACGGCCCAAGAGGCGGTTGACAGCCACGGGGCCAATGCCTCAGTTATATTCGTCCCGGCTCCCTTTGCAGCGGATGCGGCTTTTGAGAACATGGACGCCGGGTTGGAGACCGTCGTGATAATTACCGAACACATACCTGTCCATGACGCCATGGAGATCATGGCTTTTGCGTCCACTCGCGGTGTTACCGTGATCGGCCCCAACACATACGGTATTTGCTCGCCGGGGAAGTGCAAGATAGACATCCCGCCCAATAACATCTTTCATCCGGGGTCAATCGGCGTGGTGGCCCGCAGCGGCACACTTAGTTACGAAATTGTAAGCGCCATAAGCCAAAAAGGCCTGGGCCAATCCACCGTCGTGGGAATGGGTGGCGATAGGGTGGTCGGGCTCGGTTTTACCGACGTGCTCAAGCGCTTTGAAAAGGACGAGGCTACCCAGGCCGTTGTTCTTGTGGGTGAGATTGGCGGCATGGCGGAAGAGGAAGCCGCGGAGTACATCAAGACGATGAGCAAGCCCGTTGTCGCCTTTATTGCCGGGCGGAGCGCACCCCCTGGCAAGAGGATGGGTCATGCCGGCGCTATCATAGAGCGGGGCCGCGGGACGTTCGACTCAAAGGTGAAGGCCCTCGAATCGGCCGGTGCTGCAGTAGCGGAGACTCCCCAACAGGTTGCCGATCTTGTGGCGCAACTGCTTGAAAGAGAAGGGGAATCAGAGGGCTAGACCAAGACTTTTTATCATATTCAAGTCAGTTTCCACTTCCTGGCCGGCAGTGGTGAGGTAGCCGCCCACCAGCATGGCGTTTAAGCCAGCCAGCAGGCCGAGTGGTTGCAGCGGTCCCAGGTTGACCTCACGCCCGCCTGCAAACCGGATCAGTTTATCCGGCATGATGAATCTGAATACGGCGAAGGTTTTCAGCGCTTCGACAGGTGGAATTGGCTTTATGCCGTAAACCGGTGTGCCCGGTCGTGGATTCAAGAGGTTGATGGGGACCGAATGCACGTCAAGTTCCCGCAGGGCCATGGCCAATTCCACTCGCTGTTCCGGGGTTTCTCCCATGCCGATTACCCCTCCACAGCATACCTCCATGCCAGCCTCCTTGGCGGCAAGTACTGTGGCCACCCTCTGTTCATAGCTGTGCGTGGTGCAGATCTTTTGGAAGAAGGACTTGGCGGTTTCGA